>CAYRBE010000068.1:0-7350 GCA_964422345.1 uncultured Dechloromonas sp. | reverse complement strand
GGTCAGCGTATCTGGCCGAAGCCGGCGACGCTCTCCACTATTGGCGGCCAGTCATTGGCGCTGATTAGCCAGACCAGAGCGCCACAGTTGATCACTACTGTGGCGCCAAAAATCAACAGAAAACCAGTTTTTTGCGACTTGTGGCGGAGCAGATTCTGAGCGATCAACGCACCCGGCCAGCCACCGAGCAAAGCCAATAGATGCAAGGTTTGCTCGCTGGTTCGCCAACGACCAGCCCGCGCCGCCGATTTATCCACGGCATAAGCCGCGAAGCAGGCAACACTAGCCACCAAATAACCCCAAAACACGATGGCTGTGAGCTTGCCGCTGAGCACCATCACCCCGGCAAAGACAAAAAACAACACGGCAACAGTGATGCCGAGCAGCGATCTAGAACCTCGCATCTCAAAGCACGTAGAAAAATACGGCAATAAAATGCATCAGGCTGCCGGCGATTACAAATAGATGCCAGATGCCGTGCCAGTGGCGAAAGCGTTCGTCAAAGGCGAAGAAAATGATTCCCACGGTGTAGAACACGCCGCCCGCAGCCAGCCAGACAAAACCGGCCATGCCGAGGCTGGCCAGCAAGGGCTCGATGGCGACTAATACGATCCAGCCCATAACCGCATAGATCACCAGTGACATGACGCGCGCCTCTGAGCGTGGCTTGATCTCCTGCAACATGCCGATCACCGCCAGCCCCCAGACGATCCCAAACAGCCACCAGCCCCAAGGCCCATGCAGGCTGATCAGACAAAAAGGCGTGTAACTGCCGGCAATCAGCAGGTAGATCGAGAGATGGTCGAGTTTTCTCAACACCACCTTGGCCCGTCCGCGAACGCTGTGATACACCGTCGAAATGCTGTAGAGCATGACCAGCGTTGCGCCATACACCGCCATGCTAAAAATCTTCCAGCCATCACCACTGCCGGCCGCGACGACAATCAGCCAGATGGCCCCGGTCAGCGCCAGCAGCGCGCCGACCAGATGGGTCCAGGCATTGAATTTTTCTCCGTGGTACATGGGTACGGTCGTCCGTTATCGTGTCAGGGTGAAGCCAAATCTGACCCTGACAAATAGTCATGGTTCGAATTAAATAAGCGTAATGCTTGAGTGCAGGGAGCGCTTCTACCTCGTGCAGCCAGTAGCAAACCTAAGTCTTACTTGAAAACAGCCAAAAAAATCAGTGCACCGTAGCATTCAATCGCCTATGTTGCTGCAGTGCAATAGACCATTACATTGTTTTCTCAGCATCAAATTAAGCCTGCGTATTAATGCGGTACCCGACAGGGGCAACATCATGACCGAATGGTGAGGCTTGATTGCTGCGATATAGCTCGTTTTCTTGAGGCCCGGCCAGGGCCGGTGCTACGTTTGCTTCGGGCTGTGTTGATACGACAGCCTGACGCGTGTCTTTCTGTGCCTCGACTTCATTAACCCGCTGTTGTACCTGACTGATTTTTTGCGTGAGGGCTTCAATCTTGGCCTGCCCCTCACGCGTTTTCGCAGACTCGCAATTAACGCAAGCCGAGAGCTCTTTTTCAAGCTTGGCTAACTCGCTCGATTGCCCGGCACTGCGGCCGACAGATCTGAGTAGCCCGCCGGTCGAAGGCGAACCGATTGCTTGCAGCATGTGCCCCCTCCGCTGAATGGTTTCAGATTAGTCGTTCGGCGGGGGTTAAATCTTACAGTTGGGCTAAATTTCGTTGGCGCCGCGCCGGCGCCAAACGCAAAAAATAACTACTTCGCAGTAAAAGTATCCGGCATCTGAACAGCGACGATCTCACCACGTGCTGTTGCCACGCCCTCAGCAAACACGGTCGCCTCAACGACAACTTTGCGCCCTTTGATTTCCTTGACCTTGCCGCGGATTTCCAACACTGGCCCGAGTGGCGTGGGCTTCAGGTAGCTGACCTGCAATGAACCGGTCACAAAACGAAACGCCGGCAAGCTATCCATACTGCGGTTTTCAGCCCGATACATGGCTGCCGCTGCGGTACCTGTGCCATGGCAGTCAATCAATGAGGCCAGCAGCCCACCATAAACAAAACCGGGAATCGCCGTATGCTCGGGTTTGGGCTGGAAGTGAGTGACGGTTTCATCCCCCTCCCAAAACGTTTTGATCTGATGCCCATCGGCATTATTACGGCCGCAACCATAGCAATGCGCCAAACTCTCGGGGTAGTAATCCTGAAATGCCTGCATATTCCCGCCTCTTTCATCACAAAACGCCATCGTAGGCGAGGTGTGCATTAGGGACTACTGTTGCAGCCGTCAGCTTTCATGCAAATTCCGCCATCCGGGAAAACAAGAAGCACTTTAATCAGCGGCAGGGAAATTTCAGGGATAACAGCGCCCCCAAACGCCGGACGGAGCAATCGCGCTTGACGGCATCCATCCACCCCACATAGACTGCCCTGCTATGCACACACCTTTCAACGCCTCCCTGCTATCGATTCACCCCGTCATGCCGCGCCGCTGGTGCGCGTGCCGTGGTTTCGTGGCAACCGGAGTTGGAATGCGCTAGTGCTGTAACTTTCCAAATTCATTAAAGCCGCGAAACCGCAAGGTTCGCGGCTTTTTTATTACCTATTTTTACCCCTTCACTTTAACCAAGGAGACTGCCATGTCACTCATTTCCCAAAATCGCCTAGAAGTTCGCCACCCTGCTGATGTACTAAGCTGCCAACAGACTTCGCTAATTACCCGAGAGAGTGCAACCCCGGCGCGGGCCGAAACGATCTGGCACCCCATGATTGACGCCTTCATCAAACCCGAACTCAACACATACGCAGCGCTTGCTACCCAACAAGCGACCACCGCACCGCCCATCCACTGACGAAAGCCAAGCATGTCGATACCTCTTGCCTACCTCACCGTGGTTGCCATCTGGTCCACCACCCCGCTTGCCATTCAATGGAGCGCGCTCGGCACAGGCTTTGCCTTTGCTGTCATGGCGCGGATGTTGATTGGCCTCTGCCTCGCCTTTAGCTTGATTACCATCTGCCGCATTGGTCTGCCGCTCCATCGCAAAGCGCGCCAAAGTTACCTCGTCGGCGGCCTCGGCATGTTTGGCGCAATGCTCAGTACCTATTGGGGCGCGCAGTACATCCACTCCGGTTTGATCTCCGTACTCTTCGGATTGTCGCCGCTGATCACCAGCATATTTGCCGCATTCTGGCTCGGCGAATCGGCGTTACGCCCGGAAAAGCTGCTCGGCATGGCGCTGGGTGTGGGCGGACTTGCCGTCATCTTTGCCACCGGCCATGCGCTGGACGGACATCAGGCAGTACTCGGCATTGCCGCCCTGTTACTGGCCGTCATTCTTTACTCGGCGAGCATGGTCGGGGTCAAACGCATTGGCGATAACAGCCCGCCATTGGCCACCACTGCCGGCACCCTGCTTGTCGCAATGCCGCTCTTTATCGCCGCCTGGTGGTTGATGGACGGCCACATCCCCGAAGAAATTCCTCCCCGAGCCGGCGCGGCGATCATCTACCTCGGGATTTTTGGGTCAGTGCTTGGCTTTGCGCTTTATTACTATGTAATCAAGCACATGGAAACCGGCAAAGTCGCCTTGATCACGCTCATCACCCCCGTATTGGCATTACTCCTTGGCCACCTGCTCAACGGTGAGGCGATAGAACCACGTGTGTGGTTTGGTTCAGCTTTGATCAGTTTAGGGCTGGGACTGCATCAATGGCCGACGCTACGCAAACTAATCATCATGCGCCAAGCGGCATCGGTGGTGACCGAAAAGCTGTAATTTCAGCTCAAGCTGCGTTGTTACTTGCTGAGAACAATAGAGGCATGACCTCTATTGTTCTTTTCCACTATTCGCATCAGTAATCAAGTTCCCATCAAACACGACGATAACTAAACAATGAACCAGGCGGAGTGATGAAGATGGAATTACCGGGACTGAGACCAGGACTGAGCGCCAACCTCAACTTATCGAGAACGAACGCTGAGACCCGCAGCAAGGCGAGCGAAGAGCGCCAGGCCAAGCGTCTGGGCGAGATGCAAGACGCCCTCAAACGCCTGCAGGAAATGCCCACCCCAAAAGAAATCGCCAAGCAAAATTCAATGGCTCGGGTGAGCATGCTCAAGGAGCAACTTGAAGCCCTGAAAAAAATGCTGCTTCATGCCTCACCCCAACTCGCCAGAGTGCTGGCCAGTCAATTAAAAAACATTGCCAAAGAATTGGCTTCAATCGCCAAAGGCATGGAGGGCGGCACGCAAAGCGCGGCCTCTCCCAACATAAGTCCGGAAAGCACCACTGGCGCAAAGAATGAAACCGGCAACGCCACGGCCGAAGCGCAATCAACGGCCACTTCGGCGACAGATTTAGCCTCCGTTGACGCAGCCGTCAGCAGTGCGAACAACGCTCAAAAAGCCAGTGAAGATCAAGCCAAACCGGAAATGAACCCCGCCGTTCCATCAACCCAAAATCCGGCCAATGGCCAACAGACCAAACAGGAGAGCGGCGATGGAGACCTGCGGACAGCGCTACAGGAAGCAAAAAAGCTATTAAAGGAAATCATCGAAATGCTCAAAGCCAAGATGGCCCTGGCTGCCAACGAGGCGAAAATGAGCAAAGAAGAAAAACAGGCTAAAGACGACCTGCAAGCTATCGAAAAAAGCGTGGCGGACATGGACAAAAGCCTGTCCCAAGGCGAAAACGCCCTCTACTCAGCCTTGGGAGAACCAGGAATCGCCAACACCGGGGGCGACTTTGCTGTTTCAGTCAGCACCAGTGGTTTGAATATCAACATCTCGGCCTGAATAGTCAAACGGATCAATACCTCGGCGACCGTGATAGTCGTTTCCCACTGCTACGGTGTACCCGCCAAAAAGGGCAAAAACCAGTGAGCTCAACCACAGGGCACCGCCCCCTTTACTTGCTGCCCGGAGCGCATCCGTGTCATGCCACAAATCTTCGAACCAAAGTGGATATCGCCACTCAAAAAAGCAACTGAACCCAAATCGAGCAAACCGCAATGAGCCAAACACTTTACGACTTCACTGCCCTGCGCCTGAACGGTGAACCTCAGGCCCTTGATGCTTATCGCGGCAAGGTTGTGCTGATCGTCAATACCGCCAGCCAGTGTGGCTTTACACCGCAATACACCGGACTGGAAGCGCTCTATCGCCGCTTCAAGGAGCAGGGCTTCGTTGTTCTCGGCTTCCCCTGCAACCAGTTTGGCGCTCAGGAACCCGGTGACGCCGAAGCCATCGGCCAGTTCTGCCAGACCCACTACGACGTGAGCTTCCCGCTCTTTGCCAAGATTGACGTCAATGGCGACAACCCCCACCCGCTCTACGCCTGGCTCAAACGCGAAGCGGCCGGCATACTCGGCACAGAGGCCATCAAATGGAATTTCACCAAGTTTTTGATTAACCGCGAAGGCAAGGTCATCGACCGCTATGCCCCGACCACCCGGCCGGACGAACTGGCGGAGGCCGTCGAAGCATTGCTCTGAAGCACCACCCCAGGACGAAACCTCAGCCGTCTGCAGCCCTCAGGAGTTTTCCATGCAAGCCCTTCAGCACACCATGAACAACCTCTTTGCCCAACTTGGCCTGCCCAGCGATGAAGCTGCGATCGAAAAATTCATCGCCAGCCACCGCCCGCTGGACAACGGCATCGCCCTCTACCGCGCCCCCTTCTGGAGCGCCACGCAGCGCGCGTTTCTCAAGGAAGAAATCATCGAAGACGCCGACTGGGCCTCGGTCATCGACGAACTCAACGGGCGCCTGCGCTAGCCGATTGCCAAGCGGCTACCGGCAGCGGCACCGCCGCTGATCAATTGGCGCTGCTATCCGCCACCAGCTTGCCGCCCGTAGCCATCACCCGCTCAGCCAGCGCCTGCACCATTTCCTGAGCCTCATCGGCAGCTTCCTGCATCTCTTCGGCAGTCAGCGGTCGAATCAGCGCCTCCAGTTCAATACGCTGAATATTCGGGCACTTGCTGACCACCCCGTTCAGGATGCTGTCCACCTTCTTCACCCCCAGCCCGAACAGCACCTTTTCCAGCACGAAGAGACGGACAACGATAATGTCCTCCTCACCCTGCGCCGTTGCCTGCACAGCCTCAATCTCCTTGCGCAGATAGCCACGGAACTTGAGTGGCGTGACATCGGCAGGCACCTGCAGGATGGACGAACGGAATTGGCCTTGGATCATGATGGTGTGGAAGACGGGAAAACGACGATTTTCGCAGAAGGATGGGGGTAGAGAAAGCTTGAATTCGGATCAGCGCGATGGAAGGCGTTGCGCGAAAACCGAAAGGGGTAGAGAAGCAAATACCTTTGGTCTCTATTTTGCTGTAGCAAGCTGGAATAATTTGCCCACTGCTACGGTGCACCAGCCAAAAATGGCAAAAAACAGTGAGATCAACCATAGATAAGGTCGCCCCCTGCTGTTCACCTAAAATATTCAAGGTGGCTCAACACGCAATTTGGCATAATTCCATTGTCACAAGACTGTAAAACCAAATGCTAACCAAAGAAAAACAGTTCTCCAATTCGGACGATCCCCGAATTCGTGCAGGTAATGAAGCAGAAAAAGAGATTGCCTTTCATCTCCAACGACGCTTCGGCAAAGACACGACTGCGCACATCATCAACGACCTGCGCATTGAATACGATGGAAATACATTTCAGATAGATCACCTTGTCGTCACGCCTTGGGCATTGTTTATCGTCGAATCCAAAAGTGTGCACTGCCCAGTCACCATCAAGGTTTGGGATGAAAATCGTGAACACTGGTCGCGCAATTTCGATGGCAAGAACGAAGGGTTCGATTCGCCTATCCTGCAAGCAGAAGAACAGGGCCGATTACTAAAAGATTACCTGCGCGCCAACAGCGAACAAATGCTCGGCAAAATGATCGGTTTGGTTCAGAAAGGATTTTTCTACTGCCCTATCATTTCCTTGGTTGCCATATCGCGTACCGGAATTATTAATGTCGAATCAGGCACACTACGCAAGAACGTACTAAAGGCTGACGAAATCGCACCCGAAATTGCAAAGCAAATTAAAGAATTAAAGAAAAAAGCGAGCATTTTCAATATCTCTCTGGATACAGGTTGGTCGATGACCGAGGAAGAAGCTGCGCAAGTTGCCAGTTTCCTCAGCAGTAATCACAGACCAAGAACCGTGAGCAAACCAACAATCAAGACAGCCCCAAAAAACACCGATACAACGTCAGACATAAAATCTGGAAGCGTTCCTCGTGTTGGTGCAACCTGCCCGACCTGTAAAACCAAAAAACTGATCCGAAAATCAGTTAAACGCACAGATGGCACAGAAACGGATTTCCTCGCCTGCGCCGGCCATCAAAAAGAA
>CAYRBE010000067.1:0-11032 GCA_964422345.1 uncultured Dechloromonas sp. | reverse complement strand
TGCGTTAAGCTAACTGATACTAATTGCCCGTAAGGCTTGATCCTATAACCTTGTAATACACTGCAAACTCATAAAAGCAGTCACAACAAACAACCTTCTTCTATTTTGCGCTTGTCGATATCGACAGGCACACAAGTTACGCTTGGCGGCTATAGCCTGCTGGACCCACCCCTTCCCTTCCCGAACAGGACCGTGAAACAGCTGAGCGCCGATGATAGTGAGCTTCCGCTCGCGAAAGTAGGTCACCGCCAGGCTCCCAATGCAAAACCCCCGTTACCAAAGTAACGGGGGTTTTATTCTTTTGTAAATCCAATTATTGTCGCACTTGGGCTTGAAATCATCTTGTTTGGCCCCATCTCTTGAAACACATTTTTGTTTCATTGGGAGTTTTAAGCATGTCCGAGTCTGCAACCGCGAACACCAATCGCGAAACCCTGGGTTTCCAGGCTGAAGTAAAACAACTGCTGCAACTGATGATCCACTCCTTGTATAGCAACAAGGAAATTTTTCTGCGCGAATTAGTCTCGAATGCTTCCGATGCCTGCGACAAGCTGCGTTTTGAAGCACTAAACAATAGCGCCCTGTATGGCGATGATTCTGATTTAAATATTCGTATTTCCTTCGATAAGACCGCGCGAACAATTACTATTTCAGACAATGGTATTGGCTTGTCGCGTGATGAGGCGGTGGAGCACCTTGGTACGATTGCCAAGTCTGGCACCAAGGAATTTTTCTCGGCTTTGACCGGCGATCAGGCGAAGGATTCGCATCTGATTGGCCAGTTTGGTGTTGGCTTCTATTCCTCCTTCATTATTGCTGACAAGGTGACGGTGGTTTCTCGCCGTGCCGGGCTTGAGTCGAATCAGGCTGTTTGCTGGGAGTCTGGCGGTGAGGGGGATTACACGGTTGAGATGGTTGAAAAGGCCACGCGTGGTACTGATGTCACCTTGCATCTGCGTGCTGGCGAGGATGAACTCCTCGGTGGTTGGAAACTGAAATCCATCATTCGCAAGTATTCTGATCACATTACTCTGCCTATCGTGATGCAGAAGGAAGAGTGGAACCAGGAAAAAGGCGAGCAAGTAATGACCGATGAAGTTGAAACGGTCAATCAAGCTAATGCCCTGTGGGTTCGTTCCAAGTCTGATATCAGCGATGAGCAGTACAAAGAGTTTTACAAGCACGTTGCCCACGATTTTGAAGACCCGTTGGCCTGGACTCACGCTCGTGTCGAAGGCAAGCAGGAATATACCCAGCTACTTTATATCCCGGCTCGCGCGCCATTTGATTTGTGGGATCGCAATGCCCGCCATGGTATTAAGCTTTACGTCCGTCGCGTTTTCATTATGGACGATGCCGAGCAGTTGATGCCGCTTTACATGCGCTTCGTGCGTGGGGTAGTTGATTCAGCCGATTTGCCACTTAATGTCTCGCGTGAAATATTGCAACAGAGCAAGGATATCGACGGTATCCGTAACGGTTGTACGCGCAAAGTTCTCTCGATGCTCGAAGACTTAGCTGAGAACGATAAGGAAAAATACGTTACCTTCTGGAGTGCCTTTGGTTCGGTGCTCAAGGAAGGCGTTGGCGAAGATCACGCTAATAAGGACAAGATTGCTGGCTTGATTCGTTTTGCTTCAACGCATAACGACACAACCGAGCAAAACGTTTCTTTGGCCGACTATATCGCCCGGATGAAGGAAGGGCAGGAGAAAATTTACTTCGTCACTGCTGACACCTTCAATGCCGCCAAGAATAGTCCGCATCTTGAAATTTTCCGTAAGAAGGGCATTGAAGTTCTATTGCTCTCGGATCGTGTTGATGAATGGGTGGTTGGCCATCTGACTGAATTTGAAGGTAAGCAACTTCAATCAGTCGCCAAGGGCGGTCTTGATCTTGGTAAGCTGGAAGACGAAACAGAGAAGCAGGAGGCTGAGAAAGCCGCCGATGAGTACAAGGAGTTGCTGGAAAAGGTTAAGGCTTCTCTTGCTGAAAAAGTTAAGGACGTACGCGTTACTTATCGTCTGACCAATTCACCTTCTTGTTTGGTTTCTGATGATCATGATCCTTCCGGTAATTTGGCTCGAATGATGAAAGCTGCAGGCCAGCCGATGCCTTCTGCCAAGCCAATTCTTGAAATCAATCCGCACCATCTGGTGGTTCAGCGTCTCAAGTATGAGGAAACACGTTTTGATGACTGGGCTGCCCTGCTATTTGAACAGGCGATGCTCGCAGAAGGCGGTCAACTTGATGATCCTGCTGGCTTTGTTAAACGGACCAATGATTTGATGATGGCTTTAGCCAGCAAGTAAGTGAGTCTAAAACCCCGTGTTACATAAGTGCTGCGGTGCACGGGGATTTTTGGCAAAAACCAAAACGGGGCTTCGTGCCCCGTTTTTAATTTTAAATTTTTTCGCGGTAGAGTTTTGCAATGAAGCCTGATGACTTGTTATTGCTTGTTAGCCGCACCATGCCTTACGGAAAATATAAAGGGCGCCTGATTGCAGACCTGCCAGGGAATTATCTCAACTGGTTTGCCCGTGAGGGCTTTCCGAAAAATGAGATTGGTCGCTTGCTCGCGTTGATGCAGGAGCTGGATCACAACGGCCTGTCCGGCTTACTTGATCCACTGCGGCGACAAGCGCCATTAGAGAAAGAGTAACCCCGGTTAAGCTATCAACCGGGGCTATTGAGTGCTAATTATTTGTTGTCAAACTGCTGGCGCAAGCAGGTTTTATGGTCAGGCCCGACTTTGTCTTTACATGCTTCACGGGCTTTTTGATTCAACTCACAACGCTTTGGGTCTGCTGATTTTGCGCATTCAACCGGTGGCATTTTAGCTTGGACACACTGGCGGAATTTTGGGCCAGTTTCAGTTTTACATTCTTTATAGGCCTGCTTTCTTGCTTCACATTGCTGCGGGTTGCCGGCCTTCGTGCAATCAAATTTTTCGTGTTGTTCAATCATGCATTGCTGCCGTTCTGTACTGGCTTTCCCTTTGCAGGCTTCGCGCGCCTGTTGCATGCCTTCTCGCTGAGCCTGACATGCCTCCGGGGCGGCCGCCTTGTTGCAGTTCATCCTTTGGCTCTGGCCTTGACCGCGTTGTTCTGGATTCATTCCTTGGCCTTGCCCACCCATGCCCTGGCCTTGTTGTGCCATGACAGGAATACTGAATAAGGAAGCAATAAGGGCGCTAGCGATAATTATTGAGCGGGATTTCATGATTTTCTCCTGTTGGTTGATTCACTTTTATTTTAGGTCGGCTTTTTGCTATCGGCTTACTCGTTTGTAAGTGATTGCAAACAGAGCGCAGGCTGGTTACAAATGCTTACCTATCGCATGCTATATTTCCGGCCATGACTGAATTCAATACGCATGAGCACCGCCTGACTCTTTCAGAGATTCTTGAACTGATGGTGGGTGATGGTTTGACTGACCAAGCGACCGCGGATGCGCTGAAGACTGAACGGCGTTTGCACAGCGCTAAGGTGCATCCATTGATCGTTATTGCTGATCAAAAATGGCGCACAACGGGCGTTCCGATTCGCTTGCTTTCTCTGGAGTATCTGACTGAGTGGTTGGCGGGTAAGGTCGGGTTGGACTATTTGCATATCGATCCGCTAAAAATAGACTTCACCGGCGTTGCTGATGTGATGTCCAGCGCTTATGCCGGACGTTTTAGTATTTTGCCGGTACAGGTAAACACCCGCGAAATCGTGGTTGCGACGGCAGAACCGTATATTCGTGAGTGGATTGCCGAACTGAAGCCGATTTTGCGTAAAGAAATCCGGCTGGTGATGGCCAACCCGGAAGATATCAGTCGCTATCTGGTCGAATTCTTTAATCTTGCAAAATCAGTCAAGAAGGCTGCGGCGAAGGGGGAGATTAACTCCGGCTTGTCGAGCTTTGAGCAACTTGTTGAGTTGGGCAAGGTTAATAAGCAGTTTGATGCCAACGATCAGCATATTGTTCATATTGTGGATTGGCTTTGGCAATATGCTTTTGATCAACGGGCGTCCGATATTCACATTGAACCACGGCGTGATATGGGGCTGGTGCGATTCCGTATCGACGGCGTGTTGCATCAGGTTTATCAGATTCCGATGGCAG
Source organism: uncultured Dechloromonas sp. (assembly GCA_964422345.1). Classification (GTDB taxonomy): domain Bacteria; phylum Pseudomonadota; class Gammaproteobacteria; order Burkholderiales; family Rhodocyclaceae; genus Azonexus. The sequence continues at coordinate 6,922 of CAYRBE010000067.1, read as the reverse complement.
TGATGAATGCCATGACCAGCCGGATCAAGTTGCTTGGCCGGATGGATGTCATCGAGAAACGGCGCCCCCAGGATGGCCGGGTTAAAACCCGGACGCCGTCAGGACGGGAGGTTGAGCTTCGCTTATCTACCTTGCCGACAGCTTTTGGTGAAAAGCTGGTGATGCGGATTTTTGATCCTGAAGTGTTGGTCCGTGATCTGCGCTCGCTAGGGTTTTCTGAGGAAGACCAGAACCGTTGGACGCAGATGACCAAATCGCCGAACGGGATCATTTTGGTGACCGGGCCAACTGGTTCAGGAAAAACAACAACGCTTTACACCACGCTGAAACAGCTGGCGACGCCTGAAGTTAATGTGTGCACGATTGAAGATCCTATCGAGATGGTCGAGGCATCGTTTAACCAGATGCAGGTTCAGCACAATATTGATATTGGCTTTGTTGAGGGGATTCGGGCTCTGATGCGGCAAGACCCGGATATTGTGATGATCGGTGAGATTCGGGATCTTGAAACGGCGGAAATGGCGATTCAGGCGGCATTGACCGGCCACCTTGTGCTATCAACCCTGCACACTAATGACGCGCCCTCGGCGATTACCCGCCTGTTAGACCTTGGCGTACCGTCATATCTGATCAATTCCACGGTTCTGGGTGTCATGGCGCAGCGTTTGGTGCGGACACTTTGCCCGCATTGCAAGAAGGCGACACCAACCACGGAGGAGCAGCGGACAACCTGGCGGGCTTTGGTCGCACCGTGGAAGTCCGGCGAGCCGGCGCAGATGTATGAGCCGGTGGGGTGTTTGGAGTGCCGGATGACAGGCTATACCGGCCGTGTCGGGATTTACGAGATTTTGATGAACTCTTCAGAAGTCCGGCGCCTAATTAAACCGCTGACCGAAATTCCTAAAGTGCGCGAACAGGCTTATCGTGAAGGTATGCGTCCGCTACGGATATCGGGGGCTTTGAAAATTGCGCAGGGCGTCACCTCCCTCGAAGAGGTGATCAAGGTTGCGCCGCCTTCAGATGACGTTGGCTAGAACTCAGTATTTACCGTAGCCACCACTTGCACCGTAAAACGGTGGCAGCCTGCCGACCAGACTTTCGAGCAGAATGAGCTCGCTGTCGCTGTGGTTGATTACATCCGCGGGAACCATCATCTGAGTGCCATCGGCGTGGAGGTAAACCGGGTGATCGTGGTACCGGGTTTCTATAGTTTCGGTATGGGTCGGATCTTTTAGCGAAGCGATGTCGGCGATGCCGTAGCACAAACAGAAATAGACTTTGTTAGGCTCGGCTTCGATGTAGCAACCTGTTCCGCGTATGCCTATCGTTGCGGTGCTGGTTTCAATCTGCTTGGTACCTTTGCCGAAGACCGACAACAGTTTGCCATTGAGAACGCGCAGGCCCTTGGTTAAGGCATTGCCGGTCAGCGTGACAGTCGATCGATCGCGCTGCAGATAGGCATCATTGCCGATGACGTAGATGGCCTCGCCATCGCTGCCAGTGGTGATCGTGTCACCGGCCGAGATGGCCATTCCTTGAGTTGCCGGACGGCCATTGACTTCAACTTTGCCGCTAAGCCGGTGCATGCCCGGTGGTGGCAGTTTTCCTCCGGCGGCAAATGCGGCATTCAGTGCGCCGAGATATTCTGCCAGCGCCAGTCCGGTCATGCCTTTAAGTAGTTTGCGGCGGTTCATGGAATATCCTTTCAGATCAAACTTGCTTTCCGGCGAACAGCGTCAACGTAGGCCATGGCATCCATCGGCTTGCCTTCACTTTGACCGCGCCAGATCGTTTCACCGAGACATTCGAGCAGAACGTGTTCAGCATCGTGTTGGTCCATCCGGCTACGCAGGCTGTCAAAAGCAGCACGGATACCCGGTGGTTGGTCGATGCTGGTTTGCTCGATAATCGCCAGATGTAAGGAGAGATGAAGAAACGGATTCATCGCGCCACCTTCAGGTGTCCACTCTTTCTCCAGCGCACCGTCAACGTCACTTAATAGCGCATGATATTCTGGATGCTTGATGGCGAGATCCGCTGCTGTGACTTCGGCACCAACCAGTGGCATGCGTTCCAGATGTTTCTTCCAGGCGCTGCAAAAGAACTGACGAACTTGATCTCGGGTGGGATTAAACATGAATGGACTCAAACAATAAAGAAACTGCTGTGTTGTTAAACAGGTGATTATGACCTGCGCTAAAGGCAATTTGCCCGCTGCCATAACCGCCAATCAAAGGCGTATTGGGGAATGTCTCACAGAATGCTTGTAGATCACGGTCGTCATCACCGTAAAAAAGCGGGCCGCGTCCAATACAGGAAAACATGATGCCGAAATTTGGTGTTTTTGGGCTGTGCACCGTAGCATTACTCAGCGCTTGTTGAATATCCTGCTCAGCAAACAAAGGCTGGCGGATGGCCCATTGGACGGTTTCTCCTTCGGTCAGTTCGGCAGCTAATGTCAGTGAGCCATCGGCATTGGCTGACAGAATAGAGATCGCTGGTGTGTCAGCGCTTCTCAGTAAGGCCAGATGATGCCATGGTGGGTTTTCGCGCAGTTCAGCGGGTAATTTACGGATCAGACAGTCGGTCGCAGCTTGATTGCCCATGCGTCGTAGATCATGCCCACTGACCGCTTCAACGGGGAGCGCCTTGCCAAGCGTTCGGAGTCCTGTGCTCAATACTGACTGACAATTCAATCCGGGTAATTTAAATTCAGTCTGCCCGTTAGTGGCAATTCGAGCGTTATGCCAGACCGTACCGTGGGCATTGAGCAGCCCGGTCCGAGGTGCAGCGTTTTGCCAGTCAAAGGGTAGGGTGCTGTTGCCACACAGACTGATGATGGGAGCATCACTGACTGATGCCTTTGCAGGCGGGTTAAAGACCAGAACGGCTACTGCAGGTTGATCGATTTGCCAGCCTTCTTCGGTAAATACACCTTGCGTTGTGCAGCCGCTGACTTGTGTTGTTCCTGCCGCACGGGCGGCTGCTAAAACAGCTGCTTGGGTATTGCGACTGAATTCCCGGCTGAGTAGGAGAAACACTTGTTCAGAAGAGGGAATTTCTGCTTTGGCGAGCGCTTTGTGCACCGCTAACTCAACAAGTTCGGGGCCAGGGTGTGGGCCAGAGACAAGACTGCTGGCAACTTTCACAGGGATTTTCCTTTGTAGCGGCAAAGATCGACGACGACGCATTGCTCACAGGCTGGCTTGCGCGCCTTGCAGATGTAGCGCCCGTGAAGAATCAGCCAGTGATGGGCATCTTTTTTGTATTCGTCAGGGGTATTTCGCAACAGCTTTTGCTCAACTTCGACGACTGTTTTTCCGGGCGCTATACCGGTGCGGTTTCCCAGTCGAAAAATATGGGTATCGACAGCAATGGTCGGGTGTCCAAAGGCTGTGTTGAGGACGACGTTTGCCGTTTTTCTGCCAACGCCGGGAAGTGCCTCTAAAGCATCGCGATCATCTGGTACTTCACCGCCGTGCTTGGTCAGTAGAAGGTGGCAGGTTGCGATGACATTCTTTGCCTTGGTTCGATACAAGCCGATAGTTTTGATATATTCGCTCAAGCCCTCAACGCCCAGCGCAGCCATCTTTTCCGGGGTGGGGGCAACGGGAAATAGCCGGTCAGTTGCTTTGTTAACACCCACATCAGTTGCCTGTGCTGAAAGAATGACTGCGATAAGCAATTGAAAGGGACTGGCGTAGCTCAACTCGGTCGTTGGAGCCGGGTTGGCAGCGCGAAGACGGGCATAAAACTCATTGATGTCGGCTTTTTTCACTAGAACTAGATCGTGAGGATGGGTTGTCAGGTAGTAAAGAATACGTCATATTGCTTCAAACTGAATTTTAACTGACGGCAAAGGATAAGGGTTTGATGGTGCAGCCCCCGAATAATCAAGGGATGGATCTGGTTCAACTGGTTGAAGGTAATCCGGTTGCTACCATAGTGATTGATGCCCAGCATCGGGTAACTCACTGGAACCGCGCTTGTGCCGTTTTGACTGGTGTGCCAACCGAGGAAATGATTGGTCACACTGAACAATGGCGGGCATTTTATGCTGAGCCACGTCCCATTCTTGCTGATTTGATCGTCAATGGCGCGCTGGAGGGAGATGTCGATGAGTTTTATCACGGTAAATTCCGCCGCTCTGAGCTAATCGAAGGTGCTTTTGAAGCCGAGGATTTTTTTCCAAGTTTTGGTCAGGGCGGCCGTTGGTTGTATTTCACCGCAGCACCGATTCGCAACGCAGCGGGTGAAATGTGCGGGGCAATCGAAACCCTGCAGGATGTGACCGAAAGAAGGGTGGCGGAAGCCGCGCTAAGGGAAAATGAAGCACGTCTGGCGCAGATCGTCCAAGGGAACTCTGTGGCGACACTGGTGATCGACTTAGAGCACCGGATTACCCACTGGAATCATGCTTGTGAGATGGTTACCGGGACAAAAGCGAGTGATGTCCTAGGGACTAATTTGCAGTGGCAGGCATTTTATCCCTCGGCGCGCCCAATCATGGCTGATCTGGTGCTTGATGGCGCCACTGATTCGGCGGTTGATCGTCTTTATCATGGACGTTTCAGTCCATCGATATTGGTCGATGGCGGTTATGAGGCTGAAGATTTTTTCCCGCATTTTGGTGACGGTGGGCGCTGGTTGTTTTTTACTGCGGCGCCGATACGCAACTCTGCCGGGCAGGTTGTCGGTGCTATTGAAACTTTGCAGGATGTCACTGAGCGGCGTCGTGCTGAAGAAGCGTTGCGGGAGAGCGAGGAGCGCTATCGCCGTTTGAGTTTGACGGATTCTCTGACGGGGCTGTTTAACTCACGTTATTTGCATCAGGCTTTGCTTGAAGAGTTGGAACGGGCGCATCGTTATGAGCGTCCGCTGTCGCTGTTGGTACTGGATTGCGATAACTTCAAGAAAATCAATGACACGTTTGGTCACCTTGAAGGCGACAAAGTATTGCAGTCGCTTGCCGGCGTGATAAATCATTGCTTGCGGCGGACTGATAGTGCCTATCGTTATGGTGGTGAAGAGTTTGTGGTGGTTTTGCCTGAGACAACTGGGGAGGCGGCACGTGTTCTAGCTGATCGCTTACGCGCCCAGTTTGCGGCGGAGGTTGTGACTGCTGCTGATGGCCAGTTGATTCGCTGCACCGTCAGTATTGGTGTAGCGGAGTGTGGCCCTTCAGAGTTTAAAGAGTCTCTAATCCGGCGGGCTGATGAGGCGAGTTACGAGGCTAAGCGCTTGGGTAAAAACTGTGTTGTTCTGGCTGAAAAATATAACCCGCCAGCTTAGTTTTGGCTGGGTATGAAGTGAATCTTTCGGGTTTTTTCTTGTGCTGCTCGCGCCCTGAGCTGACCGCAACCACCATCAATATCTTGTCCTGCTGAATTGCGAAGCTTGGTCAGAATGCGCCGTGAATGCAGGCTTTTGGCTAGCGCTATTGCCCGTTCAGTGGCGGGGCGCTTGAAATCAAGTTCATCGATCGTGTTGTACGGGATCAGGTTCATGATTGCGTATTTGCCGGTCAATAGGCGAACAATGCCATCCATTTCTTCTTCACTGTCGTTTACCCCATCAATCAGTGTCCATTGATACTGAATCGGATATCCAGTCTGACGGGCGTATTGCTCTCCAAGCTCAACCAGTTCATCAGGTGTCAGTGGCGGCGCTTTGGGTAGTAGTCGGCGACGTAATTCGGCATTGGTCGTGTGAAGCGAAAGTGCCAGCGCAGGTTTGACTGTTTCGAGTGGTAATCGCTCAAAAATCCGTGGATCACCGACGCTGGAAAAAACCAGATTTTTATGACCGATCCCGCCGGCGGTGCCTAATAGATTGATGGCTTCGAGCACATTGTCGAGATTGTGGGCTGGCTCGCCCATCCCCATAAAGACAACGCGCTTGACGGTGCGTCTGGCTCTGGCTAAAACAACTTGCGCGATAATTTCGGTGCTTTCAACTTGGCGGATCAGACCATCTCGCCCGGTCATGCAAAAAACACAGCCAACAGCGCAGCCGACTTGGGTCGAAACACATAAGCCATCGCGCGGCAGGAGAACGCTTTCTACGGTTTGGCCATCCGCCAGTTCAATCAGTAAGCGTTCTGAGCCATCTTCTCCCGGATGGGCTGATTTGAGCCGGGCTAGATTGGCTAGCTCGGTATCGATTCCCGGTAGCGCATTGCGCAGCTCTAGTGGGAGAAAATCTTCCGGCCGATGGCGCCGGGCACCACTTTCTAGCGGTCTGGCAGCTAGCCATGCGCGCAAAATTCGTTCTTCGTGACAGGTTTTTGCGCCATGTGAGCGTAGGGTCTGACGGAGTTGTTCGATACGCATGCGGGCGGTGTCTCAGCAAAAGCCCGCAGGGGGCCAAAGGTGGATTAGTGGCAGCCAGCTGCTGCGATAGGGCTTGGTGGCTTTAGCTTGGCGCGGGTGGCGGCGCGGGCATCCATCCAGTTTTTCCAGGCAATCATGCAGCCGAGCAGGATGAAAGCGCCGGGCGGGAGCAGGGCCATCAAGAAGCCGGGGTAGCTTTCCGGTAATAGTTGAATTGGCTGAAGGCTGGGGAATACCATGTCGATTCCCCCCAAAACAGTGCCTGAACCAATCAGTTCGCGCATGGCGCCGAGTAGTGCAAGCGTCCACAGCATACCGATGCCCATGAAAACGCCATCAAAGGTGGATTGCAGTGGTGCATTTTTCGCCGCAAAGGCTTCAACACGCGCTAGCACGATGCAGTTGGTGACGATCAGCGGAATGAAAATGCCGAGAACCAGATACAACTCGTGCAAATTCGCATTGAACAGCAGGTCGACGACGGTGACGAGGGCTGCCACGATCAGAATAAAGACGGGAATGCGGATTTCGTGAGGAATCCAGTTACGCAGTGACGCGACGGCAAAGTTGGAAATTGCCATGACCAGAAT
>CAYRBE010000066.1:0-11069 GCA_964422345.1 uncultured Dechloromonas sp. | reverse complement strand
AAATCACGTTGTAGTAACGGATATCGACACCGAAGCTCTCAGCCAGCTTGCGTGAATTGGCATCAGCACGAATATTGAAGCCGATAATCACCGCACCTGAAGCTTGCGCCAGATTAACGTCAGATTCGCTAATGGCACCCACTGCAGAGTGAATAACATTGACCTTAACTTCTTCATTCGACAGCTTCGAAAGGGTCTGAACCAGTGCTTCCTGCGAGCCTTGTACGTCAGCCTTGACGATGAGCGGCAATGTCTTGATTTCGCCCTCTTCCATCTGCTGGAACATATTTTCCATCTTGGCAGCTTGTTGCTTGGCCAATTTGACATCACGGTACTTGCCTTGACGGAATAGCGCAATTTCGCGCGCCTTCTTCTCGTCAACAAGCACGATGGCATCTTCACCCGCCGCCGGCACATCCGACAAACCAAGGATTTCTACCGGAATCGCTGGGCCAGCTTCGTTAATTGGCTTGCCGTTCTCATCCAGCATGGCGCGAACGCGACCGGACACCTGACCAGCCAGCACCACGTCACCACGCTTAAGCGTGCCGGACAGCACCAGCATGGTTGCAACCGCACCACGACCTTTGTCGAGACGGGCTTCGATAATCACGCCCTGAGCCGGTGCATCTTTCTGCGCTTTCAGTTCAAGCACTTCAGCCTGCAACAGAACCTGCTCAAGCAGTTCATCAATACCCGTACCTTTTTTGGCTGATACGCCAACGAATGGGACATCACCACCGTACTCTTCAGGAATGACGCCAATCGCAACCAGTTCCTGTTTGACGCGATCCATATTGGCATCAGGCTTGTCCATCTTGTTGACTGCGACGACCAATGGCACACCTGCAGCTTGCGCATGGTGGACCGCTTCCTTGGTCTGTGGCATCACGCCGTCATCGGCAGCAACAACCAGAATCACGATGTCGGTTGCCTTAGCACCCCGGGCTCGCATGGCAGTAAATGCCTCGTGACCCGGTGTATCAAGGAAAGTTACCATACCGCGCTCGGTTTCAACGTGGTACGCACCAATGTGCTGAGTAATACCACCCGCTTCGCCAGAAGCCACTTTGGCACGACGAATATAGTCGAGCAAAGAAGTCTTTCCGTGGTCGACGTGACCCATGACAGTAACGATAGGCGCACGTGGCTCCAACGGCACATCTTTGTGCTCACCGACAAACGAATCCTCAAGGAAGGCATCCGGATCATCAAGTTTCGCGGCAACCGCTTTGTGGCCCATTTCTTCCACGACAATCATCGCGGTTTCCTGATCCAGTACCTGATTGATAGTGACCATGGAGCCCATCTTCATCATCACTTTGATGACTTCGATCGCCTTCACTGCCATCTTATGCGACAGCTCGGAAACAGAGATGGTTTCGGGAATATGAACCTCGCGAACAACCGGCTCGGTCGGTGCCTGGAAGCTACCCTGACCATCATCCTCACGATTGCTGCTGTGTTTCTTGCCACCGGAACGGCCACTCTTCCACGAATTACCCGTATCAGATGAGCGCGTCTTGATACCTGGCTTCTTCTTGCCTTCGTCGGCGCGGTTATTACCGCCGCCTTTTTTGGATTCCTTACCCGGTGCATCAGGCTTCTTGTGCAGCGTACCTTTTTCAGTCGCAACCGCCGGTGCTTTGGCAGTTAACGCAGCCTGAGCAGCCATTTGTTGCTTGGCTTCCTCAGCAACTTTTGCCGCAGCAGCATTAGCCTCAGCTTGCTGACGCATCCGCGCCTGCTCAGCCTCTCGTGATTGCTTGGCTTTTAGTTCACGTTCCTGAATTTCACGCAGCTGACTATAGCGGCGATCCTGCTCTTCACGCGCCTGCAACTCGCTTTTACCAATAATTGACTCACGCGTCGGCGCAACAGGAGCAGGAGCAACTTCGTTGACCACAACGGCTTCAACAACCGGTTCAGGTTCAGGAATAGGCTCTGGTTCCGGCTCAGGGATAGGCTCCGGCTCAGGAATAGGCGCAACCTCAACTACTGGCTCAGGAATTGGTTCCGGCACGGGGGCCAGTTCAACTTCAGGCACATCGATTGACGGCTCTTCAGACAAAGCAAGCTGCTCTGCTGATTGCTCACCAACTTCACGCTTAACCAGAACACGTTTTTTGCGAACCTCAACCTGAACCGTGCGGGCGCGACCATGTGAATCGGTCGCTTTAATCTCCGAGGTCTCTTTACGCGTCAAGGTGATTTTTGCCTTGGAATCGTCACCGTGCGAACGGCGCAAATACTCAAGCAATTTCGCCTTGTCCTGATCAGTCAGAACATCTTCGCTACTTTGCGTACCAACACCAGCTTTGCCCAATTGCTCAAGCAAAGCCATCACAGGCATTTTCAATTCAATAGCAAATTGTGAAACTTTAATTGCGGACATACTTACCACCTCCCGCTCACTCGAACCAGTGAGCCCGTGCCTTGAGAATGAGTTCCTTGGCACGCTCGTCATCGATGCCGGTCATTTCCGTGAGTTCATCAACCGCCAACTCAGCGAGATCATCGCGGGTCTTGACGCCATTACCAGCCAACTTAGCGGCCAGATCCTTGCTCATACCGTCGAGACCCATCAGGTCATCGGCAACATTTTCTAACTGCTCTTCCGTCGCAATTGCTTCGGTCAACAACACGTTACGAGCCCGTGTCCGCAGTTCATTAACGATCTCTTCGTCAAGACCGTCGATTTCCAGCATTTCAGCCAGCGGCACATAGGCCACTTCCTCAAGACTGGAAAAACCTTCTTCAATCAATAGATCAGCCAACTCTTCATCGATATCCAGCTTTTCAACGAAAGTTGCACGCGTCACCACTGATTCAGCTTCAGAACGCTTGGCAGACTCATCCTGAGTCATCAGGTTGATGGTCCAGCCGGTCAATTCAGAAGCCAAACGAACGTTTTGACCACTACGACCAATCGCAATTGCCAGGTTATCTTCATCAACGACGACATCCATGGCATGCTTTTCTTCATCAACCATGATTGATGAAACTTCAGCCGGAGACAGTGCGCCAATCACGAACTGCGCAGGATCTGCTGACCACAAAACGATATCGATATTCTCGCCACCGATTTCGTTACGTACAGCAGTTACACGCGAACCGCGCAAACCAACGCAGGTACCGATCGGATCAACTCGCGGGTCATTTGACTTGACAGCAATCTTGGCGCGCAGACCGGGGTCACGGGCGCAAGCTTTCAACTCCATCAGACCATCAGCAATTTCCGGCACTTCCAGATCAAACAACTTGATCACAAACTCAGGCGCGGTACGCGACAGAATAATCTGTGGGCCACGCGCATTACGATCAATCCGCAGCATAAAGGCGCGAACACGATCACCAACCCGGAGGTTTTCTTTCGGAATCATCTGGTCACGCGGCAACAAGGCTTCGATTTTGCCAGCCTCGATCACAGCATTGCCACGTTCCATACGCTTGATGGTGCCATAAACAATTTGATCACCGCGCTCAAGGAAGTCAGCCAGAATCTGCTCACGTTCAGCATCACGGATTTTTTGCAGAATGACCTGCTTGGCTGCCTGAGCACCGATACGACCGAAATCGATTGGCTCTAGCGGCTCTTCAATAGAGTCTCCACATTCAATCTCGGCATCGCTCTTCACTGCCTCAGAGAGCGGCACTTCAAGGTATTCATTGACGTATTCATTGTCTGGCACAACTTGCCAGCGACGGAAGGACTCATAGCTACCCGTACTGCGATCGATCGAAACCCGCACTTCGGCCTCGTCATGGATACGCTTTTTGGTAGCAGACGCGAGGGCCATCTCAAGTGCATCGAAAACGATTTCCTTGTTGACATTTTTTTCGCGGGCCAATGCATCGACCAGTAGCAAAATTTCACGGCTCATGGGCTAAAACCTCCTAGTCCTTCAGTCGAATCGGGGCACAAGGCGTGCCTTTTCGATGTTATTAAATTCGAGTTCCACATCATCTTTTTCCAGACGCAGACCAACCTTGCCTTCTTTGCAGCCCAGCAGCTCACCCTGAAAGTTACGCCGACCACCGTGCGGAATGCGCACCTTGATCTGAATATCTTGTCCGGCAAAGCGCTCAAAATCAGCTTCTTTTTTCACCACGCGATCAAGCCCTGGAGATGAAATCTCCAAGCGGTCAAATTCAAAATTCTCAACCTCGAATACACGAGTGAGCTGATTTGACACCTTGGCACAGTCTTCGACATCAATCCCTGTTGCCTTACCCGGCGCATCAATAAAGACACGAATGGTACGGCCGCGCGGCGACATCTCGACATCAACGAGTTCAAAACCCAGACCGACTACGGTCGTTTCAAGAATCTTATTTAAATCCATGGCCACAAATAAAAAATGGGCGAAACGCCCACCTTGCAAAAAAAGATGCCCGCCAGATGCGACGGGAGGAACAAACCCGCGGATTATAACGAGTTTATCCCTCCCAGTAAATGCATCCGACTGACTTTAACGCGTTATTGGCCGGCCAAATCAGGTTTAATGGCTTTATCGAGTTCACGCATAAAGGTTTTAACTTCAGCCTCATTCAATTCACGAACACGACCACGTTTCAGCTGTGGCGGCAGAACAATCGGGCCGTAACGAACCCGGATCAAACGGCTGACCGTACAACCCACCGCCTCAAACATCCGACGCACCTCTCGGTTACGCCCTTCAAACAGGGTGACGCGATACCAGTGATTAGCCCCCTCGCCGCCCGCCTCGGCAATACTGGCGAAATTCGCCGGGCCATCTTCAAGCTCGATTCCGTTCAACAAAAGCGCTTGCGACTCCTCGCTTAATTCACCCAGTACGCGTACAGCGTAGTCACGAACCAACTCTGAACTTGGGTGCATCAGCTTGTTGGCCAACTCCCCTGATGTTGTAAACAACAACAAACCGGAGGTATTGAAGTCAAGACGCCCCACCACAATCCAACGCCCACCACGAATTCGCGGCAAGGCGGAAAATACTGACGGACGACCGTCCGGGTCATCACGCGAAACAATTTCGCCTTCCGGCTTGTGATAAATCACCACACGCGGGGTTTTGGTGGTGGTAAAACGCACGTTAACCAAACGCCCACCAATTTTAATTTTGTCATTTGGCACAACGGATTGGCCAATATGCGCTGTCACGCCATTAACACTGACCCGTCCAGCGACAATCCACTCTTCCATTTCGCGGCGCGAACCAATGCCAGCCTGCGCCAGCACTTTCTGCAAACGCTCGGACGTAGCCTCAACAATTGGCCGGCCATTACGTCCGACACTGCCACGATTAGCCCGGCCGCTCGGAGCGGAAACAATACGCCGGCGCGTTTGGGGCGCGGCGCGCTCTTCGCTGACAAAACCCTCCGCCGACTCTACTGGTGCATCATTTTCACTGACTGTGTCAGTGCTACGGTGCACAGCCGTTTTTTGCCGTTTTTCAAATCCGGCTCCGCCAGCTTTTGGCCCTTGGCGAAAAGGGGTACGTTTAGTGTTCATAATTCAGCTCCAGTGTCTGGCTGATTTGTTCGAGCGGCGGCAGTTCACTGACGCTGCGCAGGCCCAGATCATCAAGAAATTGTTTCGTCGTGGCAAATAGCGCCGGTCGTCCCGGCGTCTCGCGATGGCCGACGACGTCGATCCAGCCTCGCTCTTCCAGCGTTTTTATTACATTGGCGTTAACAACAACGCCGCGGATTTCTTCAATATCACCGCGTGTCACTGGCTGACGGTAGGCGATGATGGCTAAAGTTTCAAGCATTGCCCGTGAATAACGCGGCGGCTTTTCCGGATTTAGCCGCTCCAGATAAGGCAAATACTCGGCCCGCGTCCGAAAACGCCAGCCTGAGGCCAACTGAATCAACTCAACCGGACGTTCAGACCATTCATTGCGCAACTCATCCAGCAATTTGCGTACGGTATCAGTCGACAACTCTTCGTCGAACATTTTACGCAGCTCAAGCGGGGTCATCGGCTCGCGGGCGGCGAGCAAAGCCGCTTCAAGCACCCTCTTGACCTGACTCGCTTCCACCTTGATGCACTCTCACGTAAATCGGCTGAAAAGCCTCGGTTTGGGTAAATTCGACCAGCTTTTCCCGGGCCAGCTCAAGCATGGCGAGAAAATGTACAACCAGCCCCGGCACACCCATCTCAGGGTCAAACATCGTTTCAAACTGAACAAAACCACCGCGCGTTTGCAACAAGCGCAGGATAATGCCCATGTGTTCACGCACCGACAATTCTTCACGATTGATCTTGTGGTGCTTGTTCAACTTGGCCTGACGCACAATGGACATCCAGGCTTCCTTGATATCCTCGACCGAAACCTCAGGCAAGCGCACGTAAAGCGACTTTTCAACCAGTGTTTCAACCCAGAAAAACTCGCGGTCAGCTTGTGGCAAGGCGTTGATATTCTGCCCGGCCAATTTCATCTGTTCGTATTCCATCAGACGACGAACCAACTCGGCACGCGGATCTTCAGCCTCGCTATCTTCACCCAGCTTATGACGCGGCAACAGCATGCGCGACTTAATCTCGATCAGCACCGCCGCCATCACCAGATAATCAGCCGCCAGCTCCAAATTGGTCGACCGCATCGCTTCGACGTAATCGAGATACTGTCGGGTCAGCGGCGCCATCGGGATATCAAGGATGTCGATATTGGCCCGACGGATCATGTACAACAGTAGATCGAGCGGTCCCTCAAAAGCTTCCAGCATAATAGCCAGCGCATCCGGCGGGATATAAAGATCCAGCGGCATCTGCTGCACCGGCTGGCCATAAATCCTGGCTAGCGGCTCAATCAGTTCTGCCTGAGGGATATCTACCACCGCATTCATACTCAGGATGCCGCAGCGCGGGCTTTACCCTTGTAATGCAAATGCAAATTGCGGAAATAGATAACCAAACCCAGACCCTGACCAAAAATAAAGACCGGGTCATTGCGATGTATCGCATATATGGTCAAAACAATACCGCCGAGGATACTGAAGTACCAAAAAGCCACTGGAATGACGACTTCCTTGGCTTTCTCGCTACTCCACCACTGGACGACGAAACGCATCATGAACAAGCCTTGGCCGCCAAAACCAATCAGGATCCAGATCAGCGTTTCCCAGTCGTAACCGAACATCAGTTGTACCCCAGCCCCATCGACTCACGCACATCGCGCATTGTTTCGCGGGCCAAATCACGGGCTTTTTCGCAGCCATCAGCAATGATGTTCTTAACCAAGGTCGGATCATCAAGATAAATCTGCGCGCGCTCACGCATTGGCGCCTGCTCGGCCAGAATACCGTCGATCACCGGTTGCTTGCATTCGATACAACCGATACCGGCTGTCCGGCAGCCCTGCTGGACCCATTCCTTGCAAGCATCGTTGGAATAAACCTGATGCAATTGCCAAACCGGACACTTGGTCGGCTCACCCGGATCATGGCGACGCACGCGCGCCGGGTCGGTCGGCATACTACGGACCTTCTTGCTGACCGATTCGGCCGATTCCCGCATGGTAATGGTGTTGTTGTAGGACTTGGACATCTTGTGACCATCCAGCCCCGGCATTTTTGATGCCTCGGTCAGCAAGGCATTTGGCTCGGCCAGAATCATCTTGCCGGTGCCTTCGAGGTAACCAAACAGCCGTTCACGGTCTGAAACTGCGAGGTGCTGGATTTCGTCGAGCATGGCATGCGCCTGCTCAATCGCCTCTTTGTCACCATTTTGCTGGAAACGCGTACGCAACTCTTCATAGAGGCGCGCCTTCTTGCTACCCAGTTTCTTGACGGCTTCGCGGGCCTTATCCTCAAAACCCGGCTCACGACCATACATATGGTTGAAACGGCGAGCCAGTTCGCGGGTAAATTCAACGTGCGGCAACTGATCCTCACCCACCGGCACCTTGTCGGCACGGTAAATCAGGATGTCAGCACTCATCAGCAAGGGGTAACCGAGAAAACCGTAGGTTGTCAGATCCTTGGTTTCGAGCTTTTCCTGCTGATCCTTGTAAGTCGGCACGCGCTCAAGCCAGCCCAGCGGCGTCATCATCGACATCAGCAAATGCAGTTCAGCATGCTCAGGGACTTTGGACTGAATGAACAAAGTTGCCTGATTGGGATCAACGCCGGCGGCCAGCCAGTCGATGACCATATCCCAAGTGGCCTGCTCGATCCCCTGCGGATTATCGTAATGAGTGGTCAGCGCATGCCAGTCAGCGACAAAAAACAGGCAGGGATATTCATGCTGGAGTTTGACCCAGTTCTTGAGAACCCCATGGTAATGACCAAGGTGAAGGGCGCCAGTTGGGCGCATGCCTGATAAAACACGTTCTGCGTACATAATCGTTCAATAAAGCCCAAAAATGGATTCAATAACCCGCGCCACCAAACTGACCAGGGGATTCATTACGGCATTCAAAATACCGGAAAACAAAAGTACCAACAAAATCGGAAAGCCCCAAGGCTCAATTTTGGCAAACTGCCAGGCCAGACGATGCGGCAAGAGGCTAACCGCAATCCGCCCGCCATCAAGCGGCGGCAAAGGCAGAAGATTCAAGACCATCAACACACAATTAATAATGATCCCGATCTTGCTCATTTCCGAAAGCGGCAAGGTAAAGTCATTGCTCGGCATGGTCCAAGCCAGTTTAAGCATTAATGCCCAACACAGCGCCATGAATAAATTAGCAGCTGGCCCAGCAGCGGCAACCCAGAGCATGTCTTTTTTTGGCTGGCGCAAACGGCTGAAATCAACCGGCACTGGCTTGGCGTAGCCGAATAAAAATGAACCGCCGGAAAACAATAAAATAGCCGCCGGAATGATGATGGTGCCGACCAAATCAATGTGGCGCATCGGATTCAAGCTAATCCGCCCTGCCTGCCATGCCGTCGGATCGCCAAAATAGCGTGCCGCATAGCCGTGCGCTGCCTCGTGCAGGGTGATCGCAAAAATCACCGGCAGCGCCGCAATGGCTATCGTCTGGATCAGGCTTTCAAGCATTATTTCAATCCAGCCCGAACACGCCGAGCGGGCCACGCCCGGCGCGCACTAGTTCTGGTGCAGCCCCAGTCATATCGATAATAGTAGTTGGCTCAATGCCACAATGACCGGCGTCGAGAATCAACTCAATCTGGTCTTCCAGCCGATCCTGAATCTCCCAACCTTCGGTCAGCGGATCTTCATCGCCCGGCATGTGCAATGTGGTGGTAAGCAAAGGCTCATTGAGCGCTTCCAGCAAAGCCAAGGCAACCGGATGATCAGGCACGCGCAGACCGATGGTTTTGCGCTTGGGATGCATCAAACGGCGCGGCAACTCCTTGGTGCCTTCGAGAATAAAGGTATAACTCCCCGGCGTTGCTGCTTTGAGCAGGCGATACTGGGCATTATCAACACGGGCAAAATGGGCAATTTCAGAAAGATCGCGAACCATCAGGGTGAGATGATGCCGATCATCAATCTGACGAATCTGACGAATTCTATCTAGCGCATCACGGTCACCCAAATGACAGCCCAATGCATAACAGGAGTCAGTCGGTAGCGCAATGACCGCGCCCTTACGAATGAACTCAGCGGCCTGCACAAGCAGACGCGGCTGAGGCGTATCAGGGTGGATATTTACAACACGAGCCATATTAGATAATCAAACGCCAAACAGGTTTAAGGTCTTCCGGTAATGGCGGCAAATTACCCAGATCGACATAACTCTCCGCTGGCCCGTGAAAATCCGAACCGCGCGAAGCATGAAAAGCGTAATGGCGAGCCAGTCGGGCGAAATGCAAGACATTATCTGGCGAATGGCTGCCGCAGGTGACTTCAAGCCCCTGCCCGCCAATATCCTTGAACTGGTCAAGAAAACGTCGCATATCACCGCCCGACATCTTGTAACGCCCCGGATGCGCGACAACAGCAATCCCGCCCGCCCCGGTAATCCAGCCAACCGTTTCTTCGAGCGAAGCCCAGCGATGATCAACATAACCTGGCTTACCCGGCCGCAAATACATTTGAAACACGGTCGGAACATCTTTAGCGATACCGATTGACACCAGATAACGGGCGAAGTGGGCCCGTGAAACTAAGCTAGGGTTAGTCGCAAAACTTAGTGCGCCTTCAAACACCCCGTGAATACCGATTGCCGAAAAGGCATCGCCCATCCGCTTAGCACGTTCGATTCGGCCAATGCGTAGCTGATCAAGAGCCTCAACGAGCACTGGATTTTTGTGATCGAACCCCAAACCGAGCACATGAATCGGCAATTTTTCCCATTCAATTGAAATTTCGACGCCATTGATGAAGCGCATACCTGCAGCTTCAGCGGTTTCCCGGGCAATATCCAAACCACCGAGATCATCGTGATCAGTCAGCGCCCAGAGGTCGACACCATTAGCCGCAGCGCGCTGAGCCACTTCTTGCGGGGGCAGCAGGCCATCGGAAATGGTGGAATGGCAATGGAAGTCGAAATTGGTCGGGTTCACGGAGAAAAAATACGTTGCAAACCGCGAGTTTAGCACGAAGCCAACGATTGACCGGCTCCCCTTGTGCAGTGCAGCAGGTTGCCACCACCTCAGCATCCCGTTATAGTGCTTCCCGTTCTGTGGGAGAGTGCAGATTATTCTGCCGCCGAAGGCGCAATCCACCCGAAAACGCTCAGGCAAAAGGACCACAGAATGAGGCCAGGCGGTTTGCGCATTGGCTGCGAGACGCGAAGACCAGCCGCAGGCAGTGCGATCAGCACGACAAGGCGCAGTCGACAAAGTATCGCAGGTAATGCGCATGTCGCCACCTGAACTCTGGAGAGCGGCGTTAACAGCGCCCACCGATGGGGCAAATCTCTCAGGTATCGAGGACAGAGGGGTGAAACGCAAGTTAATTCTTTCGTTTCACCCTTTTTCCGTTTCTAGAACCGACGTTAACAAACGATCGTAAAGGATTGATATGCTGAAGAAAACGGTTTTAAATGCAGCCCACCGCGAAATCGGTGCCCGGATGGTCGATTTTGGCGGCTGGGACATGCCGGTCAATTACGGCTCGCAGATTGAAGAACATAATGCGGTCCGTAACGATTGCGGCATGTTTGATGTCT
>CAYRBE010000065.1:0-11334 GCA_964422345.1 uncultured Dechloromonas sp. | reverse complement strand
TGACATCGCTCAGCACAATGTCCGGTGTGCAATCAGCCAAAATCGCCATCGCCTCACCACCGTGCCCGGCGGTCAAGACCTGAAAGTCTTCCATCCGGAGCAAACGCTCCAGATTCGAGCGAATTGACGGATCATCCTCAACGATCAGCACCAGACTCATACCCGTCCTCCTGAAGTTTCCTGCCCTAAACCAGCAACCGGCAAAGTCACGGTAAAACTTGTCCCTCGCCCGACTTCACTCTCCACGCTTACGCTCCCACCATGGGCCTCAGCAGATTTTTTCACAATCGGCATTCCCAAACCCGTCCCCGGAATATCCCCGACATTTGCCGCCCGGTGAAATGACTCAAACAAACGACTCAAATCTTCCTCGGGAATACCTATCCCCTGATCGGCAACAAGAAACGAAATTTCTCCGGGCGAGGTCGTCACTTCAAAACGAACCACGCCACCATCAGGCGAATATTTGAAAGCATTCGACAAGAGATTGACCAGAATGTGCCGCAAGAGTTTGCGATCCAACAAAACCTCGTCAGGCGTCACTTCAAAGCGAACCTGCACCTCGGGCCGCACACGACCTGGCTTAACCGCCCCCTCCGCCTCAATGAGGAGTTCGCTGCAAAAGCCCTTAAGCGCAAGCGGGGCCGGGGCGAAACCCAGCAAATTCGCATCTGCGGCACCAATCAGCAGAATATTGTCGAGCATGTGCGTCATATGCTCGACACAACCCTCAACGCTGCCATACAACTCCAGCTTATCGGCTTCACTCAGTTTTTCGGCGTAATGACGCAATAGCTCTGTCGAAGAAAGTATGGTCGTCAATGGCGTGCGGAACTCATGCGAAGTCATCGAAACGAAACGTGATTTCAACACATTGAGTTCTTTTTGCTGCTCAAGTGCCAGACCAATATCAAGCTCGGCCTGTTTGCGTCGGCTGATATCAAGAAACGTCCAGATCGTTCCCTTCCCTGGCTCGGAAGGATCAACCGCACAACCTGAAGCCTCAACCCAGAGCAAAGAGCCATCGGCCTGACGCATTTGAGATTCAGTGGAAAACGACTCACCCCGGGCAATAGCCGGGTAGGCCCGCTGACCAAATTCACGCCAAGTAGCCTCGTCAGCAAACTGTCCCTGGGTTGTCTGACCAATAAGTTGAGCCTCTGAAACACCGGCTAACTTAGCAAAAGTACGATTCACCCAAACATATTTTCGCTCAAGCACGAAGGCAATACCGACCAGCGCTGACTGCAACATCGCTTCACGCTCAAAGAATACTTTGTGCAATTCATCTTCCAGTTCCTTACGTGCCGAAATATCAACCACCGCCCAAACCGAGCCATGGGACATATCATTCTGTAGCACCGCTTTGCCCGAGAGAGAGACCCATACTATTTTTCCATCCGGACGAAGCAACCTAACCTCTGTGGCGTAATTCTCGCCTCGCGCCAGCGCTGCCGTTCCTTCCTCGCCGACCCGGACGTAATCATCAAGATCAGCGTAGTAGGGGCGTAGTGAGGAACCCATGGCAACCTCGCCCACCGACCCCACCATGTCAGCCAAACCACGATTGGCCCAACGCACATAGCCATCCGCCGCAAGGAACACAATCCCGACAATGGAATGCTCAAGGACAATTTCCCGTTCAACCAAGGTACAGCGCAGGCTTTCCTCAAGCGCTTTTCGCTGACTAATATCTGAAGTAAAACAAAGCGTGGCCGGCGCCCCCTCCCACTGAATGACCACCGCCCCCATTTCTACCCAGTGAAAACTGCCATCACGCCGCAAGACCCGAAAATCGTAGCGTTCGTCAATCAACTCCCCGGCCAGACGCCTGGCATAAAACGCACCTACCTTGGCCCTATCTTCCGGATAAATGACATCGACAAATTCCTTGCTATACAGTTCTTCAGCTGAATAGCCAGTAATCTCGAGGGTTTTCGGATTAGCAAAGACAAACCGCCGGTTCTGGACCAGCGAAATACCTTCACTGACGTTTTCAATCACCTGCCGGTATTTTTCTTCCGACTGAGTCAAGGCCTTGTCTGACAGCTGCTGTTGCTCAACAGCCTGACGAATTTTCGCGTCGGCCTGCTTACGGTCGGTAATATCAACCATGATCACCAGCACTTGCCGCCGCCCCGGCTTGGCTTGCGTCGCTACAGCCAGCTCAACGTCACGCATCACGCCATCGGCACGTAAAATCCGCGTGTCGTAGCGATTAGAAAACTGCTCTCCGCTCACCCGACGGCGGTGCTTGGCAAGAATCGTTGCCCGCTCATCGGGGTGATACAGCTCAATAAAACTGGGGAGTTCCTGCAACTGCTCGACAGAGCCGCCCCAGATCCGGGCCAGCGCATCATTCGCGAAGACGATGCGCTCAAAGTCAAGAATCGCCATGCCAATGCCGCAATCAGACTGAGCATTGAGCAAAGCCTTGCTGAATGCCAGCTCGGCCGACAGCGACTGCTCAGCCAACTTACGTTCACTGACGTCCTGCACTGTTTCAATCGCCCCGACCACTCGCCCTTCGGCATCATGAATTGGCGCAGCAGTGACGTAGAGCCACAAACCCAGCAGCGGGAAATAAGTTTCCCCCTCGTAGCCCCCCTCAATTGTTGACGATGGTCCACAGACCCCGCCCATGTGTTCGGCCAGACTGACGGCATCCGCATCCATCACACAATCAGCCAAGGTAGGTTGCGCAACACCATGCGCACCCCGCCAAACTTCGCGAGTCCCGATAATTTCGGCCTTACTCCGCCGCAATAATTTCTCGCAGGCCTTGTTCCAGTGCGTAACGCAATGGTCAGGGCCGATCACAAAAGTTGGAACGGGAGAGTTATCCAAAATTTTGCCCAACATATCGCTGGAGCGCTCCGCCATCTCTTTGTCGACAAACATCAACTCAGCACTGGACAATGCTTCCCGCGATTCCTGCCTTGCCTTTTTTTCACTCGCAATAGCACCAGACAGGCGATCCGCCAGCTCATTAAATGAAGTCTGCAGAATATCCAATTCAGCATTTCCGGCGGTATCAACCGCCAGACGCGACTGCCCTAAGGTAGCCAGATCCATGCCGCGTACCCCAGTGGTCAATGCACGAATCGGTCGCCCAAGATAAGTCGTACCAAAAACCATCAACGCAGCGACCAGAATCAGCGACAAAATCCCGGTATTTACAAAGATCAGCATCAGGCCGCGCATTGCCTGTGCATCAATGGCCGCCTCATCGATAAACACGACAAGGCTACCCACCACCGCATTCATTCCGCCAGGTGCTGGAATATCAAATGACAGGCTGCGCCCTTCAATTGGATCCGCCGCCAGCTTAAGCACCAGCATATTGGTCTTGTCAGAATCAACCTGAACGGCAAAGGCAAAATTATCCCGCGCCTCTTTGACAATAACCTTTGAAACATAACGGCTTTGCGCTATGCCACGAGCAATTGACTGAGCCTGATCGGTATCAAGATTCCACAGCGCATTACCCAAAACAGGCAAAAAATAACCTGCCACCCGAGGAATCTCTGCCTCAACATCACGAACGAGACTACGCCGCTCAAAGAAGCCCTGAGCCAAAGCCACAAGCACCGCCGCGAGTGCAAAATAGAGCAATACCTTGCGAAAAACCCGCAAGCTTGACGGCTCCCAATGATCACTCATCAATATCGCCCATTAGAATGCACCATTCGCCGTTGACACAATTTGTCACAATTCAAGAAACAAGTTGCCTAGCATAACTCATATTGAATAGTATTCAAGCTCGATCTATCGTCCGCCCATTGCCTCAGGAAGGAAGCCCCGTATGACTTTCGGCACCCGCTTTTTACCTTTTGCCATGCTGGCCTTGTTGCTGTTACCAGATGCGGCACAAGCCGCCAAAGATGAATTGGTGTTTTGCTACGAAGAGACCGACATCCGCCCTTGGCAGACGAAGACAGGCAAGGGCTTGAGTTTCGATCTACTCAACGAGGTCTCGATCCGGACAAAAACCAAATTCAGCTACGTTGCCCGCCCATGGAAACGCTGCCTGCATGAGGTCAAGACCAATCAAGTCGATGGCGCCATCGGTGTCAGCTGGAAAACCGACCGACTGGAGATTGGCGCCTACCCAGGTGACAGCACCCCCGATGCGAGCCGCGCCATGCATATTGAGCGCTACATGGTTATTCGCAAAAAAAACAGCAGCGTCAATTGGGATGGCATCGCATTCACCAATCTGAACGCCCCCGTAGGCACGCAATTCGGCTATTCCGCAGTAGATGATTTAAAGGCACTGAACATTCCGGTGGATGATGGCGCACGAGGTGCGCACGAACTATTAACCAAACTGAGGCAGGACCGCATTGCGGCGGCAGTCATACTGGGGGGCGAAGCAAATTCTCTGTTTGCGGAACACGAAGGTTTCCGCACCGATCTTGAAATCCTCAGCAAGCCTTTGGTCGAAAAGCCTTACTACCTCCTGCTTTCGCACGAGCTAGTAAAAAACAATGGCGCCCAGAGCGAATCACTCTGGAGCACGATAAGCAAAGTTAGACAATCTACCGCTTATCAAGAAAAACAAAAAAGAGCGCTGAATGGTGCAAAGTAGCCAGCCCTCTTTACTCGTTTAGATAAATTTGATTGACGCCCCATAAGATGCTCAGGAATACTGTGCCAACATAAGCAGCAGAGCAGACACACAGAAATTGACAGCGTTCTAAAACGCGGAATGGAGACTGTGATGGAGAGACTCAAACATCAGCCCCCCCGGCAACAACAAGGCGCGGCGTGAACAATAGTTTTTGGGTGCTTGCTGCGGCGGGAATTTATCTTTCCCTGCTCTTCGGGATCGCTTTCTATATTGATCAGCGCACCCGTACAGCAGCAGGCAGCAATCCGCATACCGATGGCTGGATTTATGCCCTGTCAATCGCGGTCTACTGCACCTCATGGACGTTCTACGGCAGCGTTGGCCGATCAGCCGTGGGAGGCATCGGCTTCCTGGCGATCTACATTGGCCCGATACTGGTCTTTGTTTTTGGTCAGCACCTTTTACGCAAAATTCAGCTGATCTGTGCCACCCAGCACATCACCTCAATTGCTGACTTCATTTCAGCCCGCTACGGCAAAAATCAGGGGCTGGCCGGGCTGGTCACAGTCATTGCAGTCATCGGCATCACGCCGTATATCTCACTGCAACTTAAAGCTGTATCAGCCAGTTTCGACATTCTCAGCCACTACCCGGCCATTCTCCCGATTGCGACCGAAGGCGTGCCGATCTGGAACGACACTGCCTTTTATCTAGCCATTGCGATGGCCCTGTTTGTGATCGTTTTCGGCACCCGCCATGTCGATGCCACTGAACAGCACCGGGGCATGGTGACGGCGGTTGCACTGGAGTCCATCATCAAATTGGTGGCTTTTCTAGCTGTCGGCCTGTTTGTTACTTACGGTATGTTCGATGGGTTTTCTGACATATTTACGCGCGCCGCCGCCTCACCAGACCTCGCTCCCTTGCTAAATTTTGGCGAACAGGCGAGCAGCACCAGTTTCTGGATGATGACAGCACTGGCAGCCACCGCAATTATTTGCCTACCCCGCCAGTTTCAGGTCACGATGGTTGAGTCCAGCGATGCCTCTCACCTGAAAACGGCCCGTTGGGTTTTCCCGCTTTATCTGGTGGCAATCAACCTCTTCGTACTTCCCATTGCACTCGCTGGCCTGATTACCTTTAACGGCCAGGATGTCTCACCTGATACCTTTGTTTTAACCCTGCCGATTGCAGCAAACAGCCCGACACTGGCCACACTGGCATTCATTGGCGGACTCTCCGCCGCCACCGGAATGATCATTGTTGAAACCATCGCGCTGGCGACCATGATCTGTAACGACTTGATCATGCCCGTCTTGATCCGAGGCGAATTGATCAAAGTAGACACCCACACCAATATTGGTGGGCTGGTCAAAACCATACGCCGCTTGGCCATTATTTTTGTTCTGCTGCTCGGCTACGCCTATGTTCGGCTGGTAGGCGACTCCTATGCTCTGGTCAGTATCGGTCTGGTTTCCTTCTGTGCGGCAGCGCAGTTTGCGCCTGCCATCATCGGTGCAGTGTTCTGGCGAGGCGGCAGCCGAACCGGTGCCTTAGCCGGGCTCTCATTGGGGTTTCTCACCTGGCTATACACCCTGCTACTCCCCTCCTTCGCGCGATCTGGTTGGCTACCGGCCGAGTTCGCAAACGAGGGGATTTTCTTTATTGATGCCCTTCGTCCCTACGCCATGTTTGGCGTCACCGGGCTTGACCCCGTAACCCACAGCCTGCTGTGGAGCATGGTATTTAATATTGGGGCTTATATATTTTTCTCACGCCGCTCCAACCCGGGCGTACTGGAAAAAAGTCAGGCGCTGGCCTTTGTTGAAGTTTTTAGTGACCACTCTGCGCCCCCCACCCGAATCTGGAGCGCCGATGTCCGGGTCGGGCAAATTATCACCATGCTTGGCCACTTTATCGACCATGACCGAGCGAACCGGGCTTATGCCGAATATGCAGCAGCCCACCGCCTGTCAATCGACCCATCACAACGCGCCGATCACGACTTCATCAATTTCGCCGAGCACTTGCTGGCCGGCGCAATCGGTACCGCGCTCGCCCGCGTCATCATCGCCTCGACTATCCGCGAAAAGGAAGTCAGCCTCGATGGTGTCATGGAAATGCTTACCGGCGCTTCACAAGCCATTGAAACCAACTGGGAACGCACCCGCGAAGCAATCGAAAACATCCCGCAAGGGATCAGCATGTTCGACTCCGAACAGCGACTTGTTGCCTGGAATCAACGCTTCTTTGACCTGCTCGATTTCCCCGACCATCTAGCCGTGGTCGGCACCTCTTTCGCAGCATTTTTCCGTCACAACGCGGAGCGCGGTGAATACGGCCCCGGTGATATAGAACAACAGGTTGCCGAACGCGTTGCCAAAGCCAACAACCTCGAACCTCATTTATTTGAGCGCGAACGGCCTGATGGAACGGTGATCGAGATCCGTGGCAAACCGCTCCCCGGCGGCGGATTCATCACCACCTATACCGACATCACCTCCCGCAAGCACGCGGAACGCCGCCTTAAGGACGCTTACGACGACCTGGAGCACCGTGTTGCCGAACGCACCCACGATCTGCGGGAAAGCGAAGCCCGGTTTCGCGACCTTGCAGAATTGGGTTCAGACTGGATCTGGCAAACCGATGCCGAATTGCGCTTCACTTACGTATCCGACCGGTTTTTTGAGGTTAGCGGCATACCGCCAGATCAAATTCTCGGGCGTCTCCGAAAAGACATGGCTGATTTCAACAGCGATGAAGACATCAAATCAAAATGGCGAAAACATCAGGCCGACATGGAGGCCCGGCGACCTTTCCGCCGTTTTGAATACGCCCTGCCTTGCGCCGACGGCAAAGTGATTCAGATCCGCTTGGCTGGCAAGCCTTTCTACAACGACAACAACGAGTTCCTCGGCTATCGCGGCACAGGCACCGACATCACCGAGTTGATGATGGCGCAGGACGAATTGCTACACGCCGAAAAACTCGCCGCGCTCGGCGGGCTGGTCGCAGGTGTGGCACATGAAATCAACACACCGGTCGGCATTGGCCTGACTGCCGCATCGTATCTCGAAGAAAAAACACGAAAATTTGAGGCCATTTACAAAGATGGCAAGGTCAAGCGTTCCGATATTGAAGCCTTCATCGAAACCTCGCTGGAAGCCTCAACATCTCTGACGACCAATTTAAAACGCGCTGCCGATTTGGTTCGCAGCTTCAAGCAGGTCGCCGTCGACCAATCCAGCGAAATGAAACGCAGCTTCCTGCTCAAACCCTATATCAATGAGATCCTGCTTAGCCTGCACCCCAAAATCAAACGCACTCAGCATGTCATCGACGTCACCGGTTCGGATGAAATTCAGCTCGACAGCTATCCCGGTGCGTTCTCGCAGATTCTCACCAATCTGATCATGAATTCCCTGATTCACGGTTTTGAACACAAAGTGCTGGGCCATATCAATATCGACGTCAGCCAGCGCAACAATGAACTGATCCTGCGCTACAGCGACGATGGCAAGGGAATGAGCCCCGAGCAGATCAAGCGAATATTCGAGCCGTTCTACACAACAAAACGCGGCCAGGGCGGTAGTGGCCTCGGTATGCATGTAGTGTACAACCTTGTCACCCAGACCCTGCGTGGACGAATTGAGCTAGCATCAACCCTAGAGAACGGCGTAGTATTTACCTTACGTATCCCAACAAGCAAGGAAATGAATAATGAACAGCCAGCAAGCTAGTGTGCCACCGTCAGATGATGACGAAGCGCCCTATGTCTTCGATGAATCAGAAGATTTGCCGGCTACTGAGCTGTCCCACGAAAAACCGTGGAAGTTGATGATCGTCGATGACGACAGTGAAATTCACAATATTTCGAACTTGGTTTTACGTGATTTTTCTTTTGAAGGTCGCCCCCTTCAGTTGATTAGCGCCCATAGCGGCGCTGCCGCAAAAACACTGATCGCCGCTCACCCGGATACCGCGATCATGCTGCTTGATGTGGTGATGGAGACCGACAATGCCGGGCTCGATGTAGTTCGCCATGTCCGCGATGAACTCAAGAACAATTTTGTCCGCATCATCCTGCGTACCGGCCAACCAGGACAAGCGCCGGAGCGTTCGGTAGTCATTGATTACGACATCAACGACTACAAGGAAAAAACTGAGCTGACGGCACAGAAGCTGGTCACCACCGTGGTTTCCGCCCTGCGCGCCTACCGTGACATGCAAATCATCGAAAACAGCCGTCACGGGCTGGAACAGATCATCAATGCGTCGTGTAATTTGTTTGAACCACAATCACTAGCGCAGTTCTCCAGTGGCGTATTGCAACAATTAAGCTCTTTGCTAAACCTTGGCGAAGACAGCCTCTACATGCAGCACTCCGGCTTTTCTGCCAACTGCATGGGCGACTGCGAAGAAAGCGATTTCCGCATTCTTTCCGGCAACGGCCAGTTTGCTGACTGCGTAGGGCAAAGCGTTCGTCAGGTCGTACCGACTGAGATTCAAGAACACCTTGCCCACGCCCGTAAAGAACGCCGTACATTGATCGACAATGACAGCTTCATCGGCTACTTCCGCACCTCGAATGGCTCTGAAAACCTGGTTTATCTAAAAACCCGGCACCGGATTTCCGAGTTGGATACCAAGTTACTGCAGGTCTTCGCCGTCAACGTCGGCATTGCCTTTGACAATATCCACCTGAATGAAGAATTGGCTGACACTCAGGCTGAAATCATCCTGACATTGAGTGAAGTGGTCGAAACCCGTTCGCACGAGACCGGCCGCCACGTTTACCGGGTGGGTGCCTACTCCCGCCTTCTCGGCGAACTCATCGGCTTAAGCAAACAGGAATGTGACCTGCTGCAAATGGCCGCGCCAATGCACGATGTTGGCAAAATCGGCATCCCCGATGCCGTCCTGAACAAACCCGGCCGCTACACCAGCGAAGAGTTTGAGCAGATGAAACACCATGCAGCGATGGGCCGCAACATTCTCAAGGGTTCGCTACGCCTACCGCTACGTTCAGCCGCAATCATTGCCGGGCAACACCATGAACACTGGGATGGCAGCGGCTATCCAATGGGCCTGATCGGTGAAGAAATTCATATTTTTGGCCGCATTGTTGCCTTGGCCGATGTTTTTGATGCCCTGTGCAATGCCCGCGTATATAAAGAAGCCTGGCCGCTCGACACGGTGATCGCCCACGTTAAGGAACGCGCCGGCACCCAGTTTGATCCGCAACTGATTGCCGTTTTCCTTGAGCACATTGACCAATTCGTCGCAATTTTGAACGACAACCCGAACGACGCAGCCTGATTAAGCTGCGCAGCCTGAGTTCAACCAGTTTTCGCGGTTTATTTCACCTGCAGCAGGCTCTCATCCCAGGCCGCATGCTTTTCCAAGCCAAGCAAATTAGCCACAGTCGCTGCGATATTCGACAAACCGGCTGACTCAGTTTGATTTAAGCCCAGTTTGCCGCCGCTCACATTGTCGTAAAGAATCAAAGGCACGGGGTTCAGGGTATGCGCGGTTTTGGCTTTGAATGAGCCATCCTTGTTCTGTGCCGGGGCCTTCGTTTTCTTGTCCAGCTCATACATTTCATCGGCATTGCCGTGGTCAGCCGTGATCAGTGCGACGCCGCCCATCGCATCAATCACCGGCAGCAGTCGCGCCAGTTGCAGATCGACTGCTTCAACCGACATGGTTGCCGCACGGAAATTACCGGTATGGCCTACCATGTCGCCATTCGCGTAATTGCAGCGCAGGGTCTTGTACTGGCCTGATTTCAAGGCATCAATCATCGCATCGGTGATTTCAGCGGCTTTCATCCACGGGCGCTGTTCAAACGGAACAACGTCGCTCGGCACCTCCTGCCAGGTTTCGCCTTCAAACTTGCCTGAGCGATTACCGTTCCAAAAGTAGGTCACGTGGCCGAATTTCTGGGTTTCTGAACAGGCAAACTGGGTGATGCCCGACTTGGCAAACCACTCACCGGTCGTGTCCTTGATGGCTGGCGGCGCGACCAAAAACCGCTGCGGCAGTTTCAAATCACCGTCGTATTGCAACATCCCGGCGTAGGTAACTTTCGGCATGCGGACGCGGTCAAACTTATCGAATGCTGCCTCTTCAAAGGCGCGGCTGATCTCGATAGCGCGGTCACCCCGAAAATTGAAAAAGACCACCGAATCGCCGTCTTGAATTGCACCGATTGGCTGACCATTTTCGCCAATAACAAAAGGCGGCAAATCCTGATCTATCGTCCCAGGATTTTGCTCGCGCAGGCCGTGCACCGCAGCAGTCGCATTGACAAACTGCTGGCCTTTGCCCAACACATGGGTTTTCCAGCCCTGCTCGACCATGGGCCAGTTAGCGTCGTAGCGATCCATCGTGATGTTCTGACGCCCGCCGCCAGAAGCAATTCGCGCGTCAAAACCAGCCCCGCTGATTTCAGCAAGGAAGGCCTCGAAAGGCACAACGTACTCCAGCGCGCTGGTTTCCGGCACATCACGGCCATCGAGCAAGGCGTGAATGCGAACCTTCTTCACCCCTTCGGCCTTGGCCTGAACGACCATCGCTTTCAGGTGGTCGATATGGCTATGGACATTGCCATCCGAGAACAACCCAATAAAGTGGATTGTTCCAGTCGTTGCACCGGCGACGATCTGCCGCCAGGCCTCGCCCTGCCAAATTGCAGCACTTGCAATTGCATCAGCGACCAGAGATGCGCCCTGACTATAGACCTGACCGGCGCCGATGGC
>CAYRBE010000064.1:0-11485 GCA_964422345.1 uncultured Dechloromonas sp. | reverse complement strand
GCTGCAGGTGAGGGGCGCATTCTACGGATTTCCCAGAAGACGTCAATAGCTTTTTTCAAAATTGTTTGATTCAATCAAAAACAACTAATGCAGAATGGGATTCGAACTCAATCAATCGCCTGATATACAACAGAAATGATATCAAGCTCCCGCAAACCAAGTGGACTTTGAAAACGGATGCTATCCCCTTCCCTTGCCTTAATTACCGCCTTAGCTAACGGAGAAACCCAACTAATACGCCCTAGCCCTACATCTGTTTCATCTACACCAACGATGGTGTAGGTGCTTTCTATACCCTCGGTGTCGGCGACAGTAATACATGCGCCGAAAAACACTTGATCGTTATTCCCTTGGCGCAAGGGATCAACCACTTCGGCAATTTCTATCCGCTTCGTTAGAAAGCGGATTCTCCGGTCAATCTCTCTTAGGCGACGCTTGCCATATATATAGTCACCATTCTCTGAGCGATCTCCATTAGATGCCGCCCATGAAACGATTTCTACTATTTGTGGCCGTTCGCGCTTGATGAGATGTTCGAGTTCATCCTTTAAACGTTTATGGCCAGCCGGCGTAATGTAGTTCTTTAGCCCCGCTGGCAAACTAGGAGATGGTGACAACTCTTCTTCATCGTTATCATTTTCTCGAACAAAGGCTTTATTCATCAATAGCCGATGCTGTAATGCTCAACATCCACACGAATTAACTCACGCCCAAGTATCGCTGAAGTGAATTTGGCAAACTGCTCGCCCCACATCGGCTGTTCACGGAATTGAGCCACACCCGCATATTTAGCAACGCTAAGTATACGATCAACAGCCAAGACCTTACCGGTAGGCGTCGCCACATCGCACTCAAGCGCTGTAAACTCCCGATCAAACCACTGGCGGGCTTCATCAGTTGGCGCAGTTGTTGATAATTTAAATTCAAACACTGTGTTCTTATCAAACGAGACAATGACGTGATGTGGCATTTCTCTCTCCCTTTCATGGTTATTCAAGTTATTCTAGCAAAACATTGAATATTGCTTGGAGACGAAATTGTCATTCAATCAGCTAAATGATGCTGAGGTTCTCGAACTACAGGAGCAGTTGCACGACCTGCAGGTTGAGCATCGCGATCTGGATCAGGTTATTGCTCACTTAACCGAAAGCCCACCACCGGATGAATTGCTCATCCGACGCCTTAAAAAACGGAAATTGGGCCTAAAGGATCGAATACAACTGCTTGAGCAAATGCTCACGCCGGACATTCCGGCCTGAGCATCAGGCATTAAAGTATCAGCGTACCAAGGTACCAAGCAAGCGCCGCCATCGCTGCGCTACATGGAATGGTCAGTATCCATGCCCAAACGATTCCGCCAGCAACGCCCCAGCGCACTCGACGCGCACCGCGGGTTGAACCAACACCAGCAATCGCACCGGTAATTGTATGAGTAGTAGAGACGGGAATACTCAGTGCCGTGGCCATAAACAGCGTAATGGCGCCACCTGAGTTAGCACAGAAGCCTCGCGCCTGATTAAGCTTTGTAATCCGGTTACCCATTGTTTTGACGATACGCCACCCACCAAACATGGTTCCGATACCCATTGCGGCATAACAGGAAAATACCACCCAACCTGGCGGGGCTGCATCACTCGCCTGCGAGACACCCGCAGCAACAAGGAGCATCCAGATTATCCCGACTGTTTTCTGAGCGTCATTTCCACCATGACCAAGACTATAGGCTGCAGCGGAAAGCAGTTGAAGACGACGAAAATATTTATCAACCTTGCGCGGCGCCATGTTTCGGCATAACCACGAAACAATCACCATCAAGCCCCCACCAATCAAAAAACCAAGCAGTGGAGCAATAAAAATAAACGAAATGATCTTGAGCACACCGCTCATGATCAGGCCACTAAACCCAACTTTAGCGATAGCCGCACCAACCAAACCACCGATCAAAGCATGTGAAGACGACGAAGGAATACCGTAGTACCAAGTAATGACATTCCAGACAATCGCGCCAATCAATGCACCAAATATGATGTAGTGATCAACGATAGCAGGATCAATCGTTCCCTTACCTATCGTTTTAGCAACCGTCAGCTGAAAAAGGAAGTAAGCGAGAAAATTGAAGGCCGCCGCCCAAATCACAGCTTGGTAGGGCTTCAGAACACGCGTCGAAACAATGGTTGCGATTGAATTGGCGGCATCATGAAATCCGTTCATGAAGTCGAATAGCAAGGCAACTACGACCAACGTAGCAATAACCCCAAAGCTAATTTGAAGATGATCCATGCTCAAAAAACTCAGGAGTTTTCGAGAACGATTGCTTCAACCGTACCG
Organism: uncultured Dechloromonas sp.; assembly: GCA_964422345.1. GTDB lineage: Bacteria > Pseudomonadota > Gammaproteobacteria > Burkholderiales > Rhodocyclaceae > Azonexus. Next base: position 9,157 of record CAYRBE010000064.1, on the reverse strand, counting down.
GCGACGTCCTTGCAACGATCGCTAACCGATTCAAGCAACTCATACATTTCCTTGAGTTTGATCACTTGACGCACATCCGGCTCCTCACGGAACACTTTGGACATTGCGGAACGCAACATACGATCAGCGTCAGACTCCAAATCGTTGATTTCATGGCAGATTTTTAAAATCGCCGGAGCATTTTCCATGCTATGGAGCAATTTCACCAGCGCGCAGACGCGATCACAGCACCGCTCAGTAACATCAGCCAAATCTTTTGCATCGGCAGGTACGCTATGGATATCGTACAACGAGGTCGACTCGGCAACGTCTTGAATAATATCAAGAATATCATCCATACCATTGATCAGCTGATGAATTTCATCGCGATCAAACGGTGTAATAAATGATGAGTGAAGTTGAGCCAACGTATCGTGAGTAATCAGATCGGCTTTGCGCTCAATGTCATCAATTTTTTCGCAATGCAACTCTGCCTTTTCAGATTGTTCTACCAGAGCGCCGATCAAACCCGTAAGCTCTCGCCCCCCTTGCCCGATCAACTCAGCATGAGTGTTGAACAGATCGAAATACTTAGCCTCTTTGGGCATTAACCGTCCGAACATGACATTTCCGTTACGTTATTGTTACAAGTTGTCATTCTATCACGCGGCACTGTTGAACCAACTTGCAGATAAAATGTCCTGATGCCTGAATTTGCATTTAGCGCCGATGCTTTCGGTGACCACTTCCCCCTCTCGCAACTAAGCTCACCGCGAAAAGCGGAGGGTTACGCTTTGCAAATATTGGATACGGACAAGCTGTTTGACCAGAATAGTGGTGATTTTTTACCCATCCGAACCACGACGCTGAACGCCTTGTTTCCAAGTTTTGATGCTGCATTTCAAGCGGCAGCGATTTGGGTTGGCAAACATGGCGAAAACCCGGCAGACCATCGCATTGCAATCGTCCCGGCCTGCTACGATCAAACTTTGCAGCGCCACGTACTGATCTATGGCGTGCTTTGCAGCAGCCCTTGAACTTTCGGCCTGCTTTTGGAGCAATCATGAACCCGCAACTGAAAACAAAACCCCTAGGCCGCAGCGGACTAAAAGTCCCTGCTATTTGTTTAGGCACGATGACTTTTGGTGAGCAGACAGACGAGTCAGATGCACATAGCCAGCTCGATTACGCACTTGAACAAGGGGTAAACTTTTTCGATACGGCTGAAATGTATTCGGTCCCACCGCGCGCCGAGACATTCGGGCGGTCGGAACAGATCGTTGGGAACTGGTTGAAATCTCAGCCCAGAGACAAAATACTGCTTGCCACCAAGGTCGCCGGGCCTTCACGCAATCTGGGCTGGATACGCAATGGCCCGCTAGCGCTCGATCGGGAGAATATTCGATCGGCCATAGAAGGCTCCTTGCAACGCCTGCAAACTGACTATGTAGATTTGTATCAGCTGCACTGGCCCGAGCGCAATCAACCGATGTTTGGTCAATGGCAACTTGATCCGGCAAATGATCGTGAATGCACGCCTATCCGCGCCCAACTTGAAGCGCTCGGCGAGCTGGTTCAGGAAGGCAAAGTTAGAGCAATTGGTCTTTCCAATGAACACCCTTGGGGCGTCATGGAGTTCATCCGCCTAGCTAATGAGCTGGGCTTACCTCATGTAGTCTCAACACAAAATGCCTACAACCTGCTCAACCGGGTTTTTGAATCTGGGTTGGCCGAGGTCTGCCACCACGAACGGGTTGCCCTGCTCGCCTACTCACCACTGGCTTTCGGCCACCTCACCGGCAAATATCTCGATAACTCCGCCGCAACCGGGCGGCTGACACTATGGCCAAATTTTGGCCAGCGTTATACCAAGCCCAATGTTCAGCCCGCCACGCTAGCTTACGCCGCCCTGGCCAAGGCCAACGGCCTCAGCCTGACTGAAATGGCGCTCGGCTTTGTCCATTCGCGCTGGTTTGTCAGCAGCACCATCATTGGCGCATCCTCACTGGCCCAACTGAAAGAAACGCTGCCCGCGACGCTGACCCCGATCAGCGCGCAGTTGATCAGCGAGATCGACGCTATTCATCTCCAATACACTAACCCGGCACCATGAGCGAATCACTCTTTACCGCACTGGCCGAGGTATTGGCCTGCACGGAAATTGGCCAAAAAGCCATGTGCACCGTAGCACTCGAAAAAAACTGGTTGGCAGGTAAGTATCAATGGCAAAACCAGCAGCCGGTTGCACTTATTTGCGGCATTCCGGAAAAACCCCTGCTCGTACCACCGCAGAAGGTGCCACAACGCGGCACAAAAAGTCCTGAGGGCCGAGCGCGGCTCTTGCACGCGATTGTTCATATTGAATTCACTGCAATCAATCTGGCGCTTGATCATGCCGCCCGCTTTCCCGGGATGCCGGAGCAGTATTACGCCGACTGGATTAGCGTTGCTGCTGAGGAAGCTCACCATTTCAATATTCTGCGCCAGCGCCTGCAGGCATTGGGTCACGATTATGGTGATTTTCCCGCCCACGCCGGTTTGTGGCGCATGGCCGAACGCACCAGCCATGACGTCCTGGCGCGAATGGCCCTCGTCCCCCGCCTGCTTGAAGCCCGCGGGTTAGATGCGACCCCACCGATTCAGAAAAACCTGCGCGCGGCCGGTGATCACGAAAGTGCGGACCTACTCGAAATCATTCTGCGTGATGAAGTCGGCCATGTCGGCTTGGGCGACAAATGGTTCCGCCAGCTCTGCGCCGAACGAGATATCGAGCCGGAATCAAGCTATCGCTCATTGCTGACCGAACTTGATGCCCCGTGGCCTCAAGCACCGATGAATGAAGCAGCAAGATTAGCGGCAGGATTTAGTCCCGCCGAACTGAGCGCCCTACAGAATCATTCGCGCACCTGACGTCAAAATACCGAAAAACAGACTTAAATTGATGCGCCGCAACAAAATTTGACGGTTTAGCCGTTCTCGGCGAGTAAAAATAAGATATACTAATAATATCAATGCGTTGACGCATCGCCCGCAGGTCCTCTGAGCAGCCCCCGTTAGTTCTGTTTGCTAGTTCACCACATTGATTCGCCCCCGGTATGGCTGCATCGGGGAACTCAGGCCGCCCGACCTTCGGGCCAATCCGTCGCAAGCCATAACAAAGCCCAATAGCGACGATGAAAGGAAACAACATGTCTTCAACAGAGTCAAAATCTGCTCTGAGCTTTGCCGATCTCGGCTTAAGCGATTCACTTCTTAAAACGCTAGCCGACATCGGCTACGAATCTCCATCACCGATTCAAGCCGAGTGCATCCCCGTACTGCTTGAAGGGCGCGACCTGATTGGTCAGGCACAAACCGGCACCGGCAAAACTGCCGCTTTCGCTCTGCCGTTGATGGAACAGATTGACCTCAAGATCAGCAAGCCACAAGCGCTGGTACTGACCCCAACCCGCGAACTCGCGATTCAGGTTGCCGAGGCGCTGCAAAGCTACGCCAAGAACCTGCCCGGCTTCCATGTGCTGCCGATCTACGGCGGCCAGAGCTACACCATCCAGCTCAAGCAACTCTCACGCGGCGCCCACATCATTGTCGGCACCCCGGGTCGCGTCATGGACCACATCGAGCGCAAGACGCTCAACCTCGACAACCTGAAAACCATGGTGCTCGACGAGGCTGACGAAATGCTGCGCATGGGCTTCATCGACGACGTCGAGTGGATTCTTGAGCGCACCCCGGCTCAACACCAAACCGCCCTGTTCTCGGCCACCATGCCGGAACAGATTCGCCGTGTCGCCCAGAAATATCTGGTTGATCCGCGTGAAATCAAGATCAAATCGGCCACCGCCACTGTGGCTGCAATCCGTCAAGTTTACTGGCAGGTTAGCGGCATGCACAAGCTCGATGCACTGACCCGCATCCTTGAAGTTGAAGACAATTTCGACGCCGCCATTATCTTTGTGCGCACCAAAAACTCCACCGTTGAACTCGCCGACAAACTGTCAGCCCGTGGCTACGCTGCTGCTGCACTGAATGGCGATCTCAACCAGCAGATGCGCGAACGCGTTATCGAGCAATTGAAATCCGGTGCCCTGGATATCGTGGTTGCAACTGACGTTGCCGCTCGCGGTATCGACGTCCCACGCGTCAGCCACGTCGTTAACTACGACATCCCATACGACACCGAAGCCTATGTACACCGGATTGGCCGTACCGGCCGCGCTGGCCGCACCGGCAACGCCATCCTGTTTGTTGCACCGCGTGAAGTCAGCATGTTGCGCAGCATCGAACGCGCCACGCGTCAGCCGATTGCACCGCTGACCCTGCCAAGCCGTGCCGATGTGACCAACAAACGTGTTACCGACTTCAAAGCAAGCGTTGCCGAAGTTCTGAACGCCGAAGGCCTCGATTTCTTCTCCAACATCGTTTCCCAGATTGCTGAAGAACAAAATGTCGGTGCCGAAGAAGTTGCAGCGGCATTGGCCATGATGGCGCAAAAAGGCAAGCCTTTGCAGATTCCGGGTGAAGACCCAGTGGCACGCCCAATGCCAGCCGGTGACAGCCGTCGCCCGGGCAGCTTTGGCGAACGTGATCGCAAGCCGCGCTCAGAAGACCGTGGCGACAGCCGTCCGCGCTTTGACGACCGGGCCAGCAAGCCACGCGAAGATCGCGGCGCAAGCCCACGTTTTGATGACAAGCCACGCCGTGCCGCCCCAGCTGGCGACATGGTGCGCTACCGCATTGATGTGGGTAGGGATCATGGCGCTCAGGTCAAGGACATTGTCGGCGCTATCGCCAACGAAGCCGGTATTGAAAGCCGTTTCATCGGCCGCATCGCGCTTTACGACGAATCAAGCACGGTTGAACTCCCGGCCGGCATGCCTAACGAAGCTGCCAACGCATTGAAACGTACCCGCGTTCGCGGCGTACCAATCAATATGCGTCAGGACGAAGGCGATGCCCGCCCGGAAGGCGAGCGCAAGTTCAAGAAGCGCGACCCTCGCTAAACGAGTTTTAGCCCACCAAAAACCACGACTAAGCCCGTGGTTTTTTTACGACCAAAATCCAAATAATAATAATTCTTATTTACAAAAACAATTAGCTCAACTATGATGCGAATCATTCTCAACAAATCACTTGTACTATGACCAGCCTGATTACACATTTATCGCTCGCCGCCATTCTGATCTGGTGCGCCCTGATCACCCAATCGCCGATGTAATCCCAAGGAGCTCCCATGCCAGGCACAGAACTTTGGGCAGGCGCACTTAGCCTGCTTTTACTGCACAACGAAACCGGATGCCACCATTCGGCGCTACACGCAGCACGGCTGCTGGATTGCCTGTGCGAGATCGACAGCCTGGATGACAGCACCCGCCAATTATGCGAACGCGCCAGTTTGCGTTTGAGCCGTCCCCCACTTACCCGATAAAGCCATGCTCGCCCCGTTAAGAGATCGCAGCATTTTGGAAAGCGCGCCGGCCGATACCCAGTTCGACGAACCAGCCAGCAACGATGACATCACGGCTGAATTGTTTGCCGAAATTGAGTTGCTCAAGCAGGCCTTACGCCATTCACGAAACGCCCAAAGGCGAAGTGCACTTGATTCCGCAGCAAAAATCATTGCCCAAGCGAATCAACTCTCCCACCTTCAGGACATCAATAACAAGCTGGAAAAACGCCTTTACCAACTGGAGTCCGGGGTGGCTATCACCGAACTTGGTCAAAAGCTAATGGCACTCACTACGCGTAACGAAATTTTGAGCGCAAGCACCGAGCGGATCTGCCTGCTCGACAAGGCCCTTTGTATAGCCCGTACTGAATGCGACTACCTCGTCCAAGAATGTGAAATAGCCTGCCTCGAGATTGATCGCTAATCCCCTTTCCCATCCCCCCGCAATCTAGCCCGCCAGCCCCTCAGGGTCAGCCAGCCATCAATTACTTTTTGGAGATGCCGTGCTGATATTTTCCAGCCATTACCTGCCATTTTTCTACTCATTTTTTCCTTGGTAAAGCCGCTATGGAAACTGATGAGATGTCGATTGAAACCCGCCTGGCGGCAATCATTACCCTGCTGTCCTCCTCCGTGCTGCGCGGCGCAACCGCCAACAAGACGGCAGCCCTCCGCGTGCATCTAAAAGCTGCCGGCTGCGCCGGAGAAGCGCTTAACCCCTACCTCAGGGATGCGCTGGAACAAACGCTGGCCGGATGGCAGAGCGTTGATTGCCACCCCGCATCGATTGCTGTTGATTATTGCCCACTGACCGTACCCGGTCAGTCACTTCATTGATTATTTGAGGAATTTTCATGTCACGTTATACCGGCCCCCGTCTAAAAATCATGCGTGCACTGGGAATTGACCTTCCTGGACTGGCCCGCAAATCCATCGAAGACCGCCCCAACCCGCCCGGCCAGCATGGGCTGAAAAAACTCTCCGGACGCAAATCGGAATTTGGCCTGCAACTGATGGAAAAGCAGAAGCTGCGCTACAACTACGGCGTCACAGAACGTCAGCTACGCCGCGTGGTGTTTGATGCCAAGAAACAAAAAGGCGCGACTGGCGACAAGATCGTTGAATTCCTTGAACGTCGCCTCGACAACCTGGTGTTCCGGGCCGGTTTTGCCCCAACCATTCCGGCGGCACGACAACTGGTCAGCCACGGGCATATCGCCTTGAATGGCCGCCGCGTCACGATTCCCTCGATTCGCGTCCGGGCGGGTGATGCCTTTGGCCCGACCGAAGCAGGAAAGAAGATCGCCCTGCTCCGTGCCAGTCTCGAAACCCCAGCGCTAACCCAACCAGAATGGATCAGTCTGGAAAGTGCCACCCAGACGGCCCGCCTGACTTACCTGCCTGATGGTCATGATGCTGCGCCATTTCCACTCGATTTGCAGCGCATCGTCGAGTACTACGCAACCCGAATTTAAGGCGCGTGAATAGCCGCTACATTCATCTCACCGTCGCAACCGGGTTTCTCTGGTGGATGTTGAGGCAGGTATGAAACAGAAGCGCTTTGAGTGCCAAAAATTGACATCAATCAATGATAACGATTCTCATTCGCTTAAAATTAAAGACTCATCACATTAATTGAAACAGGCAAGCCAGCCATCGCCAGCCAGCCGTACCCTCTGGAGTTGTCATGGCCCTGCTTCGCCCAAACCCCGTCGCGCTCGCGCTGTTTATCGCCTTCTCGGCGACCGCTCAAGCTGAAGAAATATCACTTTCTTCAGTCAACGTTACTGCCAAAGGCTATTCAGCCAGCGACGTAGAAACCCCACTATCCACCGTGGTCCTGAATCGCCAGGAGCTTGACCGGCGTGGCGCAGCCAATGTCGGCGATGCCCTGCGCGGCGAACCGGGAATTGCCGTCTCGAACGACAGCGCCCAAGGCCAGAACCCGATTATTCGTGGCCTCGGCAAAGAAAGCATTGTCCTGCTGGTTGATGGCATGCGCCTGAACTCAGCCCAGCCAGCCGGGGCGATTGCTTCTTTTATGAGCCTCGGTCTGGCCGAACAGCTGGAAGTAGTCAAGGGGAGTGCCTCAGTACTTTATGGCACGGGTGCGATTGGCGGGGCGATCAACGTCCTGTTGCCACAAGCCCGCTTTACGCCGGGCATCGGACTGGACGCAACAGCCAGTTACGACAGTGCCAGCCAGGGTGTGCGCGGTACGGCAGTCATGAATGCCAGCACCGGCGATCACGCCTTGATGCTGGGTGCTTCACTGGCCCGGATTGATGACTACAAATCGCCAGAAGGCACGGTGCCACGCACCGGTTACGATTCCAACGCCTTTATCGGCCAATACCGTTTCCGCATTGATGCCGAGCAACAGTTGCGCCTCTCGCTGCAACAGCAAAAGGATGAGGATGTCTGGTATCCCGGTTCAACCCGGCCGCACCCGACCAATCCCGCAACCCGCAGCACTACGGTGCGCTCACCGGAACAAACCCGCAGTCTGGCCGAACTCGGCTACAGCCGCAAAGGTAGCGGCGATGCCCCGCTCAACCTCGATTTTCGAGTTTATCGGCAGGACATGGAACGCAGCATCTATTCCTACGCCAACTGGCTGAACCGCGATATCGTCACCAACGAAGTGACCTTCCAGACCAACGGTTTCGATGCCAAGGCTGACTGGCTGGTGCATCCACAGCACCTGATCTCATTTGGCGTGAATGCTTGGGAAATGACCGGCAATCCTGACCGGATGATGGCGGCTGCACCGCAATTCACCACCTTTGCCAGCAACAACCCCTTCCAGAATGCCAGCATCAAGGCGCTCGGCTTCTACGCTCAGGATGACATGCGTTTCGGCAAGCTCAATGTGCTCGCCGGCTTACGTTACGACACTGTCAAGGGCAACGCCGACAGCATGAACAACGGCGCCAGAAAAACCGGACTGGACGGTTCTGACAGCGCCGTTTCCGGTAGCCTGGGCGTCATCTACGAAGTCGATCCGCTGCTCCGCCCCTACGCCAACTATGCCCGCGCCTTCCGCGCCCCCGGCATGCGCGAGCGTTACGAATCCGGCCTGCGCGGGGATGGTTATTACTATGCCGGCAGCCCCGAAGTCGAAGCTGAAAAGGCCGATCAGTTTGAAGTCGGCATCAAGGGCGCGACTGCTACGGTGGACTACGGAATTTCGGCATATTACAACCAGATCGACAACTTCCTGACCGGGCAAATCCTCAGTGGCACCGCCGCCATTAACGCCTGCGGCGCAGCCAATGCAGCAAGCTGCAAGAAAACGGTCAATCTCGGCAGCGCGACGATTCATGGCTTTGAAGCCCATGCCCGCTGGCAGTTTATTTCCAACCAATGGCTGACCGCCGGCTATTCGCGCGTTCGGGGTGAGAACGACGACCTCAATGAACCGCTGTTCCAAATGCCGGCCGATGAAGTCACGCTGGGCTGGCTGGGCAGCGTACTACCCGGCGTCAAGGCTGACTTCAAACTACGATTTGTCGATGATCAGGATCGCATTGCCACCCGATTTACCAAGGGGGCGGAAAACCCGACCGCTGGTTTTGTCACCGCCGACATCGGCGCCACCTGGCAGATCGACAAACGCAACAGCCTGCGTTTCGGGATCAAGAACTTGGCAGACAAGACCTACTACGAACACCTGACCGAAGGCATCTCGGGTAGCGAAATCAAATCACCAGGGCGCAGCGTACAACT
>CAYRBE010000063.1:9625-11518 GCA_964422345.1 uncultured Dechloromonas sp. | reverse complement strand
CGGCTGAGTAGAAAGATGGCTTGTTTGGGTTTGATTTGTTCCAGTGCGCCTTGTTGCTTGAGCCATCCGGCTTCTATCTCTTCGTCAAACCAAAGCAGTTCAGCGGCAAGGGTGCCGGTGGCGGTCATTTGCAGGCCGGTCATCACGCCAAGCCGAGCTTGGTTGCCCAGTTTGCTTGCAATCAGGCAGGGTGAAATTCGCCGCGTGCCGTCTTCCGAGGGTTGGCGCAGGGCCTTGCCGTCGACCATGTTCCAGCTTTCACTCGGGACATTGAGCTTTTTAACTGCACTGGGCATTTGCGACAGGCGGTCAAATCCGAACATTGCCATGCGCTGATGGGCGAGTGATGCTGCTTTTTCATCCATCGCACCGTGTGGGTTTAGATGGACTTCCTTGAAGATTGCGTAGGCGTTTTCGCCACCGAAGCACAGTTCAATTTCGCCGACCTCCGTTGAGGTGTGGGGCTTGTGGCGCTGCAGGCTGGCTTGGAGCTGGTTGAGCAGGCGCAGGGTGGCGCTTGGGGATAGCTCGCGGCCAAGCTTGAGTGATTCGGGTGACTCGCCGGCATTCAAGGCTTCGATCCGGTTACGGATTTTGCGTGAGACAGTGCGGACGTTTAGCCAGAGATGGGTGTCGGTGGCGCTCGATGCCGTAGGGAAGGCGAGCGAGAGGTCTATGGTTAGCCCTTTGGCTGCGTCATCGGCATTGGCTTGGAAGATGGCCAGTTCGCGCCAGCGGCTTAAACCGCGATTAGCGACGGTCAGTTGCGCGGCACTGAGCCGGTAGGGGTCGATTAGACGCAGCAATAGTGCCCAGCTGATGTGGCCCGCTGTATTTGATTCGCCGAGATGCGGATAGTCAGGGTCAGCCAGTGGTGTGAGCAGGCTGTCGTTATCCATGCTTTTGGCTAGCGTGGTGAAGAGCAATTGATCAAGCAGTGGCGGGCATTCGCAGGCAGCAAGGAAGTGACAGTATTGGGCCAGACGGATCGATGATGCTGCCCGGTTGAGGGCCACGACCATTTCATCTGGCGGGAGTTGATCGGCGAGGTGGAGGTAGGCAATGGCCAGATCGGTCCATAGTTGGTGCGCTGCTTCGAAGCAACGCTGGTCGTCTGCCTGCATGGGCAGGGCTTTGCGCGTGTAGCGTACTTCATTGGTGGCTTGTTGCGGTACGGCAGCCTTGCGCAGTGCATTGAGCAACTTCAATGCTGTTTGTGGCGGCAGAGCGGCGGCATCAATTGCATCAATTTGCCCCTGGAGTGCATTCAACATCAGCAAGGGTTGGGTTTGCGGCTGGCTGGCTAACCAGTCGCGCGCCGAGTCTTCCGTCTGAAAGGCTAGGGGGGCAACTGTTCGGAGTTTGGGTAAGTCTATTGAGTGCATCGCAACCCCCTTTGGCGTATGCTGACGCGATGAGTGGATTTGAAGATTATGCGCGCGAATTGTCTGAACTGGACCACGAAATCCGTCACTATGCGGCCGTATGTGGGGTCAGTCTGGCGAATCGTTACGAAATTGATGCCTGCTTGAGCGCGCATCACGATACTTGGGCGGAAGACAAGGCAAGGGAAAATTTGCGTGGCCTGCTTTTTCTCCGCATTAAGGTTGAGACGGAGATGCTGGAGTTGGGATTTAGTCCGCCGCCCCTCATCGCGCCTCAACCTGTAAATGCGGATTAGCCGTCGGCGTTAATCCGTTTGATCAAAGTTTGCAGCGTCGCTTCGGCTTGATCATTTTCAAGCTGACAGGTGCCAGCTGCATGGTGCCCGCCGCCGCCGTATTCGAGCATTAGCTCGCCGACATTGGTTTTGCTGCCACGATCAAGAATCGATTTGCCGGTGGCGAAAACGGTGTTCTGCTTTTGCACGCCCCAAAGCACATGGATCGAGAT
>CAYRBE010000063.1:0-9525 GCA_964422345.1 uncultured Dechloromonas sp. | reverse complement strand
TCCATCATCAGCGTGTAGTTGCTGATCCGGAATTCGCGGAAACGTCCTAGCCCGGTACGGGAATCCATCAGGTAGTTAAGCAGCACCCAGTCGGTTGGGTTGAGAATTTCTTCGCGACTGAATTGGGCTGAGTCGGCTTTGTCGACGGCGTCCATCATGTCGTCGGTGATATTAGGGAAGGCTGACTTGCCGCCGTAGTAGTTATAGACCACGCGGGCCGCAGAGGGTGCCTCGGCTTCAATAATGTGATTCTTGCGTTCGCCGGTATTGCGGATGGTTTCCGACAAATGGTGGTCGAAGGCGAGGTGTGCGCCGGCGACATAGGGCAGGTTGGTGGTGATGTCGTTAGCGGTGATTTCGACCTTGCCGTCCTGCATGTCTTTGGGATGGACGAACTTGATGTCGTCGATCAGATTCAGTTCGTTGAGTAGCACGGCGCAGACCAAACCGTCGAAATCGCTGCGGGTCACTAGGCGGAATTTTTCTTGGCTCATAAGGTGTCTCCCTGTTTCAAGTTCACGAGTTATTAGAGCATATCGCGACGACATGCGGCGTGAATTTCACAAGGATATTACAGCGATTTTTCCGGCAAGAGAATCGCGATGGCGCTGACCGGGCAAGGGGCGACACAAGCGCCGCAGCCGGTACAGAGCTCGGTATCGATACTGGGCAGGGGACTGCCGCCAAGGCGGGGTACAAAACGGATGGCGCGGCTGTCGCAGTAATCGCCACAGGAGCGGCACTCAACACCTTTATGGGGCAGGCAATTCAGCGCGATACTGGCTTTGATTGACCAGGCTGGCTGGTCATCCGCACGGATCAGTGCAAGCGGTTTGCAGGCAGTGACGCATGCTGCACAGAAGGTACATTCGCCGCGTTTGAAGTCGATGGTCGGAAAGCCACCGTCGCCACTGATGATGATGGCTTCCGGGCAGGCGCTCAGGCAGTCGTTACAGCGCGTGCAGGCGTCGATGAAACTGGCTTCAGGCAGCGCCCAAGGCGGGCGATTTTCAGCTTTGGGGCGGGGGCGGCCGCGGAAAAATCCGCGGCGGCTCATGTCGACCACGACTTACTTGGCCTCTTTCATTTTGGTGATGCCACTACGTAGCATCTGATCAATTTCAGAGCCTGGCTCAACCTCTGGCAACAAGGCTTCCCAATAGGCGATGCCTTTTTTGTTCTCGCCGGCTTCCATTGCCGCAGCGCCGGCCAGGAAGAGTGAGTGGGGATGCTTGGGATCAATTTTCAGGGCTTTTTCAACCAGCTGCCGGGGTTTGCCTTGCAACCCTTTATCGCCGGCCATGGCGAGTGTTTCAGCGTAGCTGGCGAGCAAATCGGGGTCTTTATCAACCATGGATTCCGCTTTGCCATAGGCTACGGCAGCGTCTTCAAAACGACCCAGTGTTTTGTAGGAGCGGGCAAGCATCAGCCAGCCTTTAAGATCATCTGGATTGGCTTTAACCTTTTCAGCCAGCTTTTCAACCATGCCGAGGATCTGGTCAGGGGTGACTTTGGGGGCTGGCTGCGTTTGGCTCGGGTCGAGCGCTTTCGGTGTGCCGAGCAGGGTGTAACCGGCCAGCGCGAGAATCGGTAGCAGAGCAATGATGGCGATGGCGGTTTTGCGGGCCGGGGCATTTGAAGCATCAGCCATGCTTGGCTCAACTTCAACCTCTTCGAGCAGGCGGTGTTGCAGTTCGCTTTTGGCTTGCTCGAAATCCTTTTCAGCGAGTGTGCCTTCGCTACGCTCGCGTTCAAGTTCAGCGAGTTGGTCGCGGAAAATAATCAGGTTGGCTTCTTTGCGCTCGGCTAGTTGAGTTGGTTTGCGACGACCCAACCATAGGGGCGGCAGGATCAGGGCAGTAACGGCTACCAGCAGCAGGGTAGCAATGAGGGCGAACTGGGTCATTTGTTATCGAGTTCCTTGAGCAGCGCATCGGCGCGGCTGGCCTGATCGGCGGTGAGCGGTTTTTCTTCGGCAGCAATGCGCTTGGCGCGGCTGCGCATATAACGTAGCAGGATGAACAGGCCAAGCAGCATCAGGGCAACCGGGCCACCCCAGAGCAAGAGGGTGATGCCTTTGACTGGTGGGCGGTAAAGGACGAAGTCACCGTAGCGAGTCACCATGAAGTCGATGATTTCCGGATTGGTCTTGCCGTCCTTGATCATGGCGCGGACTTCACGTCGTAGATCCTGCGCCAGCTCGGCGTTGGAGTCGGCAATGGTTTGGTTCTGGCAGACTAGACAGCGCAGTTCGGCAGATAATTCCTGCAGGCGTTTTTCCGCTACCGGATCAGCCGCCAGTGGCGCAGCTTCTTGGGCTGTGGCGGGCAATGCTACGGTGCACCCGACAAAAAGGGCAAAAACCAGATTACGGATCATTTATTCAGCTCCGCCAGCAAAGGCATGATTTTCTTGCCCAGGATTTCCGGCGTGACCGGGCCGGTGTGTTTCATGCGGATGACGCCGGTCTTGTCGATAATGTAGGTTTCCGGCACGCCGTAGACACCAAAATCAATGCCGACCCGGCCATCGAGGTCCATCGCTGTCATTTTGTACGGGTCACCATGATCGGCCAGCCATTTGTTGGCGCGCTGGTAAGCGAGTTTTTTCTCTTCATCAGCGCTCATTTTGGCCATGTCAAAGCCACCGTCGCCGCGAACTTCTTTGTAGTTGAGGCCGATCAAGGGCACGTCAACTTTCTTGGAGAATTCGACCAGCACCGGGTGTTCCTGGCGGCAGGAAACGCACCACGAGGCCCAGACATTGAGCAGCCAGACCTTGCCCTGCATATCCTTGGGGCTCAGGGTTTTGTCCGGCGCAGCCAGTTGGTTCAGGGTAAAGGCCGGGGCTGGTTTGCCAATGAGCGGTGAGGGAACGTCGCGCGGATTCAGGCTGAGTCCAAAAGCGAGCAGTGCAGCGAGGGCGATGAAGGCGCCGAGTATCCAGAAATAACGATTCATGCCTGTTGGCTTCCTGCTGGGGTGGAAATCGGCGAAGCGGCACGTGATTTGCTGCGATAACGCCGGTCAAGCATCGAGATGAACCCGCCAAGCGCCATAAAGATACAGCCGGCCCAGATCCAGTCGACAAATGGTTTGTAATAAACCCGGACGGCCCATTCGCCTTCAACTTTGTTGCGATCGATTGGTTCGCCGAGCGAGACATAAACGTCACGCAACAGGCCGGCATCAATTGAGGCTTCGGTCATTGGCATGGACGATGATTGATAAGTACGCTTCTCTGGGTTCATCTTGCGAACGAATTTGCCGTTTACGGCCAGATCGAATTCGCCCTGCATTGCCAGATAGTTCGGTCCCTGAACTTCACGCACACCGTTGAAGGTAAAGCTGTAGCCAGCGACGTGGGTGACTTCACCCGGGGCCATCTTGACGTCGTTTTCTTCCTGGAAACTGCTGACCATCGTCACGCCGACAACGAAGATCGATATCCCGAGGTGAGCGACAATCATGCCGACAAAACTGCGTGGCTGCTTGAAGGCTGCGGCCATGAAGCTCTGGCCGGCGCGGGTATGTTGCACGCGTTGTACATAAGCTGTTGCGGTGCTGATGGCGACCCAGGCGGCAAGTAGCAGGCCGAGTGCGGTCAGTGCCGACCAGCTGCCGTAAATCAGCGGCACAACAATGGCGACGACGACAGCAGCGGCAAAGGCCCAGCGTAGGGTGCGAAGGATGTCGCCCAAGGAGGCTTCTTTCCAGCGGGCGAAGGGACCAATGGCCATCAGGAAAAGCACCGGGGTCATGACCGGGACAAAAACCGCGTTGAAGTACGGTGGGCCAACCGAGATCTTGCCGACGCCGAGAGCATCAATCAGCAGTGGGTAGAGGGTGCCCAGCAGAACCGTGGCGCAGGCTACGACGAGCAGCACATTGTTGGTGAGCAGCATGGATTCACGCGAGACCAGTCCGAAACGGCCCCCGAGGCCAACTTTCGGGGCGCGCCAAGCAAATAGTGCGAGCGAAGAACCAATCACGGCAACGAGGAAAATGAGAATGAAAATGCCGCGCCGGGGGTCAGTGGCGAAGGCGTGAACCGAAGTCAGTACGCCGGAACGGACCAGGAAGGTGCCGAGCAGTGACAGCGAGAAGGCTGAGATTGCCAACAATACGGTCCAGTTCTTGAAGCTGCCGCGTTTTTCAGTCGCCGCCAGGCTGTGGATCAGTGCCGTACCAACAATCCATGGCAAAAAAGAAGCGTTTTCTACCGGGTCCCAGAACCACCAGCCGCCCCAGCCGAGTTCGTAATAAGCCCACCACGAACCCATTGCGATGCCAAGCGTCAGGAAGCACCAGGCGGCCATGGTCCAAGGCCGTGACCAGCGCGCCCAGGCGGCGTCAAGCTGGCCGGAGAGCAGGGCGGCGATGGCGAAGGCGAAGGCGATCGAGAAACCGACGTAGCCCATGTAGAGCAGCGGCGGGTGAATGATCAGCCCGAAGTCTTGAAGCAGCGGGTTGAGATCCTTGCCTTCAGCTGCACCCGGCAGCAGGCGCTCAAAGGGGCTGGAGGTGATCAGGATGAAAAGCAGAAAGCCGAAGGCAACAAGACCCAGGGTGCCGAGGACGCGGGCAACCATGGTGTCGGGTAGTTGCTTGGATAGCATCGCGACAGAAAAGGTCCACCAGGTCAGCATCAGCATCCACAGCAGTAGTGAACCTTCATGACCCCCCCAGACTGCAGCAATACGAAATTCAATCGGTAGTAGCGAGTTTGAGTGCTGGGCGACATAAAGCACCGAGAAGTCGTTGGCTACAAAGGCCTGCGTCAGGCAGGCAAAGGAGAAAGTTACCAGCAGGGCAAGGGCGGTCGCAGCCGGGCGGGCCAGACCAACCCAGGCCATGCGGTTGGTGTGGGCACCGATCAGCGGCAGGGTGCCGAGCAGCAGCGCAATCAGCGCCGCGATGATCAGGGCAAAGTGGCCAATTTCAGGAATCATTTTTAGTAGCTCGCTTTCGGCGTCTCTTTGGCTGGTTCTGTGGCTTGTTTGCCGGCGGCACGGGCTTGTGCATCATCAACGGACTTGGCTGCTTCCGGTGGCATGTAGTTTTCGTCGTGTTTGGCGAGCACTTCGCTGGCTTTGAAGCTGCCATCGGCGGTCAGTTTGCCTTGGGCCACGGCGCCTTTACCTTCCTTGAAAAGGTCGGGCAGGATGCCTTTGTAATGCACGGTGATGTCTTTTTCGGTGTCGGTCATGATGAAGGCGATGGTGACGCCGTCAGCCTGACGGCTAATGCTACCTTCCTTGACCACGCCGCCGATACGGAAAGGCTTGCCTTGCGGGGCTTTGCCGGCAGCAACGTCGGTCGGTGAAATGTAGAGGGCGATATTGCTGTTGAGGGCGTTAAGAACCAGAGCAGCGATGATGCCGATAATGGCAAGGGCGCCACCAATCAGCGCGAGTTTCTTGTGACGGGATTTCATTGAGTAGCAGTCCTGTTGTCGGCGCGTGATTCGGCACGGATTTGACGCTTCAAACGAGCGATCAGGGTCCTTTGATTGCGGATGGCCACAATCGGTTCAATTGCCATGATTAAAGCAGTGACGCCAAAAGAGCCCCAGACATAAGTGCCGTAGCCGCCCATGGAGATAAAGTCGGAAAAACTGTTCCAGTGAATCATTTTTCATCCCCGGTTAGCAGTGTTTTTGCCCAGTCGGTGTGGCGTTCGCGTTCGAGCATGATGCTGCGCGAGCGGATCAGCGCAACAGCAATCGAATACATCCAGAAACACATCGCCATCAGTAACATGCCCCAGAGCATGGTGGTCGCCATGGATGACTTGGTTAGATTGATGCTGGAGCCTTGGTGCAGGGTGTTCCACCATTTGACCGAGAAGTAAATGATAGGAATATTGACCACGCCGACCAGCAACAAGAGGCCGCCGGCCTTGTCGGAGCGGCGGGTGTCGTCGATTGCGGCGGTCAGCGCCATGTAACCGATGTAGAGGAATAGCAGGATCAGTTCCGAGGTCAGTCGGGCATCCCAGACCCACCACGCGCCCCACATTGGCTTGCCCCAGAGGGCGCCGGTGAGTAAAGAAAGAAAGGCCATCAGCGCGCCGGTTGGGGCGAGTGCCTGCGCCATCATGCCCGACAGTCGGGTATTGAAGGCGAGGCCAATGGCGGCCCAAAAGGCCATGACCAAGTAAATGAACATCGACATCCAGGAGGCCGGGACGTGGATAAAGATGATTCGGTAGCCTTCGCCTTGCTGGAAATCGGTCGGTGCGACCAGCATGCCGAGCCACAGGCCAGCCAGTCCGAAGATGACAGCAAGGGCGACAAAGTAGGGAATCATCTTGCCGGCCAGCGGGTAAAAGGTGGCAGGCGAAGCAAAGCGGTAGAGATTAAAGCGATCTTTCATTCGAGGGCGATCTTCAAGGCTGCGGCTGTTGCCCAGGGGGCGAAGCCAAGTGAGGCAAAAGTCAGGGCGGCGAGCAGGGAAAGATGACCTTCCCCCCCGAGACCGGCCACCGTCGCATCCACTGCGCCAGCGCCGAATATTAGCACCGGGATGTACAAAGGTAGAACGAGAAGCGAAAGAAGGACGCCGCCACCACGCAGGCCGAGGGTGAGTGCTGCACCAATCGCGCCAATGCCGGAGAGTGCCGGGGTGCCGAGCAGGATAGCGCCGGTGAGGACGACCAGTGCTTCAACGGAGAGGTCAAACTGAATGCCGAGGACTGGCGCAATCAGCGCCAGTGGTAAGCCGGAAACCAGCCAGTGAGCGATCA
Source organism: uncultured Dechloromonas sp. (assembly GCA_964422345.1). Classification (GTDB taxonomy): domain Bacteria; phylum Pseudomonadota; class Gammaproteobacteria; order Burkholderiales; family Rhodocyclaceae; genus Azonexus. The sequence goes on along the minus strand of CAYRBE010000063.1, from coordinate 2,779 downwards.
CTTTGCCGGTAACGACCAACCCGAGCGGGTGTGGGGCCAGTGCCAGTTGTTCAAGCGTGCCATCACGATGGTCGTCAGCGAACATCCGGGGCAAGGAAAGCATGGTGGCGAGTAGCGCCGCAACCCACAGCACGCCGGGGGCGAGTTTGCGTAGCAGATCTGGCTCCGGCCCGATACCGAGCGGAAAGAGGCTGACCACGATGATGAAGAAAAACAGGGCGGAAACGATGTCTGCCTGACGGCGCATCGCCAGTTTTAGATCACGACCAATCACCGCTGCAATGATTTTGAACATCCGTTTGTCCCCTAACCGAGCCGCAGTTCGCGGACAGCCCCGGCGGGGATGGTCACTTGCTGGTGGGTGGTCATCACGGCCATGCCGCCGCGTTGCAGATGACCGGAAATAACGCCGGCCAGCCAGTCAACCGCAGCCACGTCGAGCGCAACGAAAGGCTCGTCGAGGATCCACAGCGGGCGCTTTTCCTTGACCAGTCGGGCCAGCGCGACGCGGCGTTTCTGGCCTTGCGACAGGTAGCGGCAGGCGAGGTCTTCGCGGCCGGCCAGACCCACTTGCTCAAGCGCATCCAGCGCGTCGTCCTCAGAGAGTGTTTCGTCGGCGAGGCGGGCGGCAGCGAGCAGGTTTTCGAGCGGAGTCAGTTCTTCCTTGATGGCATTGAGGTGGCCGAGGTAGCAGAGATCTGCGCGGAAGTCGTCCGAACCGATGGGTTTGCCCTGCCAGCGAATTTCACCGGCTTCTGGTGGCAGCAGGCCAATCAGCATGCGTAGCAGGCTGGTTTTGCCAGCGCCATTTTTGCCTTGCAGGTAGAGCAGTTCGCCGGCTTCCAGCCGAAAGCCAACGCCTGCGAACAGGCGGCGATCACCGCGTACGCATTCCAGATTGTCAGCTTCAAGCATGGGAAAAAACCGAAAGAAATCAGCGGCGAATTATGAACTCACCAGTGTACCGGCAGATTGACTGGAATCAAACAAATGGCGACAACAATTCAGCAATAAGTCCTTTGTTTTCGCCGAGATAGGCTTAGGGCTGCCAGGCGGTGCTGAGAGAATACTGTTTGATCCAGTCTGGTAGCTGTTCGGCGCGCATTGGGCGAGCGATACCGTAGCCTTGTCCAAGTTCACAGCCAAGCTTAAGCAGGGCTGTTCCATGGGCTTCGGTTTCTACGCCTTCGGCGATGGCGATACGTTTAAACGCGTGGGTCAGGCCAATGACCCCTTGAACAATCGCCATATCTTCCGGGTCTTCCAGCATGTCACGAATAAACGACTGGTCAATTTTAAGTACATCAGCCGGCAGGCGACGGAAATAGGTCAGTGATGAATAACCCGTTCCAAAGTCGTCGAGCGAGAAACTGACGCCGAGTTGGCGACATTGACCAAAGACTTCGGCCACCACGGCAATGTCGTCGAGCGCTGCCGTTTCGAGGACTTCCAGTTCAAGTTGGCCGGGGGAAACATTTGGGTAGCTGGCTAAGAGGTCGCTCAGACGCTGGACAAAACCGGGGTGCTGCAGATGGTCGCCGGCAATATTGACACTGACCGAGATGGTTAAACCTTGGGCTTTCCAGGTGTCGAGTTGCTGCAGCGCCTGACGTAGCACCCAGTCACCAAACTCGATGCAAAGCTCTCCGCTTTCAAGTGCGAGCGTAAAGTGGGCCGGAGGTAGCAGCCCCTCTTCCGGATGATTCCAGCGAATCAGTGCTTCAGCGCCGATGACGTGAGCTTGCCGCATGTCGACCTTGGGCTGGTAATACATCTCGAATTCGCCGGCCAGCAGGCCTTGGCGGATGCGCGAGGTTTCCTCGCGGCGGACGCGGGTGCGGCGGTCGTGTTCCGGGTCAAACAGGTGGTAACAGTTGCGGCCAGCTTGTTTCGCAGCGTACATGGCTTGATCGGCATGGCGTAGCAGGGCGTCCGCATCGGATTGGTCCTGCGGGTAGAGCGTGATGCCTATGCTGCCGGATACGCTGATTTCGTGCTGGTCGATGATCACCGGCCGGTTGAGGAAAGTGATGATGCGCGCAACCGCCAGGTCGCATTCGTGTTCATCTTCAACATTCGACAGGAGGAGGACAAACTCGTCGCCGCCTAGGCGGGAAACGGTGTCGCCGGCGCGAACGCAGGCCTTCAGGCGTTGAGCAATTTCGATCAGTAGCTGGTCGCCGGTGGCGTGGCCGTAGAGGTCGTTAACCGGCTTGAAGCCATCCAGATCGAGATAGCAAACGGCCAGTGTTTTGCCGCCACGTTCGGCTTGCGCCATAGCCAGTTGCATACGGTCAGCGAGCAGCATGCGGTTGGGCAGTTGGGTCAGCGGGTCGAAGTGGGCGAGATGTTCAAGGCGTTGCTGGTGTTCCTTGATCAGTGTGATGTCAGTAAAGATGCCGACATAGTGGGAGACCGTGCCGATTTCGTCGCGCACGGCTGAAATGGTCAGTTGCTCTACGAACATTTCGCCGGTTTTCTTGCGGTTCCAGACTTCGCCACGCCAATAGCCAATGTCGCGTATGGTTTCCCACATTGCCTGATAAAACTCCGGGGTGTGGTGGCCCGATTTAAGCAAGTCGGCAGTTTTTCCTATGCTTTCGGCACGGTTGTAGCCCGTTAATTCAGTGAAGGTTTCGTTGACATCAATAATCTTCCCTTTCGGGTCGGTAATCATGATGCCTTCGTGGGCGTTGTCGAACACGCTGGCGGCAAGGCGTTGCCGCTGTTCGGCCAACAAGCGTTCGCTGATGTCCTGTGAAATGCCGAGAATGGCTGG
>CAYRBE010000062.1:3238-11536 GCA_964422345.1 uncultured Dechloromonas sp. | reverse complement strand
GCCGGCACATTTTCAGTCCCGGAACGCAAACCACGCTCATGTCCACCGCCGGCAATCTGCGGCTGCACCTCAACTCGCTTATCCAGAACCAGTGCAGCTGCACCTTTTGGGCCATACGCCTTGTGCGCCGAGAGCGTCATGGCATGAACACCGTTAGCATTGAGATCACGGAAATTGATATTCAACTTACCGAGCGCCTGAACTGCGTCGGTATGGAACCAGCATCCACTGGCTTTTGCCGCTTCGGCCAAGGTGGGAATATCCTGTATCACCCCGGTTTCATTATTCGCCATCATCAGCGAAACAAGCCGTGGCTTTAAATTCAAAACCATCGCATATTCGGAACGTTCAATCACGCCATTATGATCAACCGGGAGGCTACGCACCTCCCAACCAAGACGTGACAACTGCGCTGCCGGCCGAGTAACACAGGGATGCTCAGTTGCACCAATCGCCAACAGGCCCGTTTTAAAAGATGCCGCGGCGCCTTTAATGAATAGATTATTGGATTCGCTACCACCGCTGGTAAAAACCACTTCAGTCGGATGCGCATTCACCGCCGCAGCCACCTGCTGCCTGGCCTGATCAATGGCGCGACGTGCAGCCCGGCCAAACTCATGCCGACTCGACGGATTGCCATGCTGGCGCTCTAGCCAAGGCAACATCGCGGCGAACACCGCCGGATCAATGGGCGTTGTGGCGTTATGGTCGAGATAGGTCGGCTGAAACATGGGGTGCTATCAAATAACCGCAGCTGACTTTCCGCCGCGAGCTGAACTCGCTTTCGGGGGAGCTACCACATGAAGCTTGCCAGCCATCTCGCCGAGCGTCTTGCCGGAACGCTTCTGTTTCTCGCGCTCGACCAGATCAGCCAGAGTCACTGATGACAAATATTCGTACATTTTGGAATTCAACGTTGACCACAGGTCATGGGTCATGCAGCGATGCTCGTCATGGCAGTTTTCGCGACCGCCACACTGCGTTGCATCAAGCTGCTCATCAACCGCCCGAATAATATCGGCCACCGTTACCATGGCCAGCGGGCGAGCAATGCAATACCCGCCACCTGGGCCACGTACGCTATCAACCAGCTTGTAGCGGCGTAACTTGCCAAACAACTGCTCGAGATAGGACAGCGATATTTTTTGACGCTCACTGACGCTCGCCAAAGCAACCGGCCCGCCCTCGCCTCGCAAGGCAAGGTCAATCATGGCGGTGACGGCGAAACGTCCTTTAGTGGTCAAACGCATGCTGCTCTCCTGCTAATAACCTAGTATTGGAGTCAACTATAAAGAATCCAGATCAAATTAGTCAACTATTTTACTCAGGTATTTCGGATCAAACTTATCCGCAGCCTGCACTTCACTATCGCACTTGACCCCTTGTGCATCAAGTTCGCGAAGCAAGGAAGTCAAACGCCGATCAGTTTCAGCGGCATGGTCAAGCAAGCCGTGAATCGCTTTGGCTAGAGGATCATCCTGATCGCGGGCAATGGCATAGGCAGAAAACCCCATCTTGGCAGCTTCAGCCTCACGCTGACTATCCAACGAGTCACTCACGATACGTGCTGGATTTCCCACGGCAGTTGCACCCGCAGGCAATGGTTTGGTCACCACGGCATTTGATCCAACCTTGGCGCCGGCAGAAATCACAATCGGCCCAAGCACCTTGGCACCCGCACCAATCACCACGCCATTTTCAAGCGTGGGATGACGCTTACCCTTGTTCCATGACGTTCCACCCAGCGTCACACCATGATAAAGCGTCACGTCATCATGAATTTCAGCGGTTTCACCGATGACGACCCCCATGCCATGGTGGATAAAGAAACGACGACCGATGGTTGCCCCCGGGAGGATCTAGATGCCGGTAGAAAAACGGGAAAGATGCGCGGTAAATCGTGCCAGCCAACGCAAGCGATGCCCCCATAACCAATGGGCAAACCGATGCAGGATCAAGGCATGAATTCCCGGATAGCAGGTCAATACCTCCCAAAAGGATCGAGCCGCCGGGTCACGGTCAAAGACCGCGCGAATATCCTCACGCAGAAACCGGAACATGAAGCCAAGTCTCCCTCTTCTAATAAGGGCCAATTTTAAAATACTCGACTGAATTTGTCAGCTATTTCACTATAGAGAGCATTTCCTTCTGACATATAATCAGCGGTTGTTTTCACGATTCGCCACAAATACACCCATGTCCAAACGGCTCATTTCGCTTGCAAGCTGCGCAGCAATACTGCTCAGCGCTTGTGCAACGCCGGCACCGGTTGCTGAACATAGCGGCATCGGGGATTACCGGCACACCGAGAAATACATCTCCTGGCTAACTGACCGCGAGATGGCTGAGAACGAAATTACCGGCATTAGCATCGCGCTGGTCGACGATCAGCGGGTTATCTGGCAAAAAGGCTTTGGTTACGCCGATCTGGAAAATGAAATCCCTGCCACGCCAGAAACCATTTACCGCGCGGGTTCAATTGCCAAGGTTTTTACTTCAGCAGCGACAATGCAGCTTGCTGAACAAGGAAAAATCGACATTGACCAGCCGCTGGTTGCGGCGCTCCCTGAGTTTTTGATCAAGACCCGTTTCCCAAGCGCCGGGCCGGTCACCCCCCGCAATATGATGAGCCATCATTCCGGGCTACCTTCGAATTTTTTCCAGGGCTTGTTCGTTCGCGACCCTGATGCATTTGAAACAGTCATTGATAGCATCAAAGAAGAACATCTGGCCTTCCCGCCAAACTACGTTTTCTCCTACTCTAACCTTGGCATGGCCCTACTCGGTGCGACCGTTCAGAAGGTTAGCGGCAAGCCGTTCAATGAGTATATGGATCAGAACTTCTTCAAGCCGATGGGCATGGAAAAATCAAGTTTTGCGTCCAAGGTAGTCACCAAGGCCTATGACCATAATAAGCCGGCAGAGGTGTACTCCTTACGTGACATGCCGGCGGCTAATTTATTAAGCAACGTGGTCGACCTCAGCCAGTTTTTGAAAATGAATTTTGCTGATGGCAAAGCAGCGCAACGACAGATACTCAAACCTGCCTCAATTGAAGAGATGCTGCGGGTTCAGAATAGAAACTTCCCGCTCACCTTTAATGCCTACGTTGGCCTTGGCTGGATGATGCATGGCATGGAGATTCCAGGGGGCGGCCAGGTGGCGCTGCACGGCGGTTCGCTGCCTGATTCACACAGCATGCTGGCCATGCTACCTGAACATAAACTGGGTGTGATCGTGCTTTCTAACTCAGCCACTTCCGCCGGTTCAGTTTCAAAAATCGCCAGCAATGCCTTACGCCTGATGCTGGAAGCCAAAACCGGCATCAAACAGGAAGCAAAGGCAGTTATTCGCTCACCCGAACGCGATCCAACACCTGAAGAGCTACGCTTCTTTAATGGTCACTTTGATACGCTGGTGGGTCTGGCAAAAATCTCGACCGGCAATGGAAAAATCGATGCCAATGCGGTTGGTCATCATTTCCAACTTGTCCCGCATGAAGACGGCTTACTCAGCGTCAAATACAAGGTTTTAGGCATGGTGCCGGTGCGCGTCGGGGCGTTTGAGGACATCCGCTTATCAACCGCAACCGTAGATGGCAGGCAAATCATTGTCGGCCGCATCGGCAATGAGTCGCTGATGTTTGGCGAGAAACTCAACCCGCGCAGCATTCCCGAAACTTTCCTGCAGCACTACGGCCAGTATGAAATCACCGGCAAAAAGGATGGTCCGCTGCCGAACCACATTATCCTCAAGGAGGATGATGGCTTACTGGTTGGTGAAGCACGCTTCCCGGAAAGACCGGAGCTTCTGCTACGCATCGGCTTTCAACCCATTTCAGACACAGAGGCGGTGACTGCAGGTTTAGGCAGCGGCCGGGGTGATACCCTGCGCCTGATCCGCGAAGACAATGAAGAGTCGCTTGGCTTTTCCGGCTTCCAGCTCCGCAAAATATCGAACTAATCCATGACCAATTTGCATCACGAACTCAAAATTTTCATCATCGAAACAATGAATCTGGAAGATATTTCGCCCGATGATATTACCGATGACACCCTGCTTTTTTCAGAAGAAGGTCTGGGGCTTGATTCAATCGATGCGCTTGAGCTCGTCCTCGCCCTCAAGAAAAAGTATGGCATTGTGCTTGAAGCCAATGACGAACAATCCCGAGCTCATCTGGCCTCGATTTCAACACTGGCCTCGCTCATTCAATCAGCCTCAGCTGCTTAGTGAAAATCACGGCTGACTGTTTCCAGCCGCCCCAGCCACGCCGAGAGATCAACCAGCCGCTTGGCAACCAGATGAACAACATCACCTGCCCGCTGTAGTTGTCCATACACACCGAGCAGACTTGCCCCGAGTAACTCACTGCGTTGCTGCTCAACGAGTTGCGGATGAACGACCACATTGACCAAACCGCTTTCATCCTCCAGCGTGACAAAAACGATCCCGGTTGCCGTCCCCGGCCGCTGACGCCCGACGACAATACCTGCCGCCCGAATCAGCGCACGATGTCCCGCCCGGCCAATCTCGTCAGCGGCCATAAAGCGGCGCTGAGACAGTTGCCCCCGCAACAGACTCAAAGGATGGCGGCGCAAGCTCAGCCCGAGGCTGCGATAGTCGGCTACCAGATTTTCCCCCTCGCTCGCTGCTTGTAATAAAACCTTGGATTCACTCAAGGGCAAACCATCGAACAGGTCGCCCTGCACCACCGCCGCAGTTGCTGCCCATGCGGCCTGACGCCTATCCCCGGCCAGACTTTGCAAGGCATCTGCTCGTGCCAGCAAATCAAGATCCCGCCGCTGCAAGGCAGCACGCGATGCCAAATCGGCCACACTTGAAAAAGGGCATTTTTCGCGGTGCACCGTAGCAATGCGCTCCGCCACTGCCTGCGAAAAACCACGGATTTCTCTTAAGCCAAGACGAACCGTGCTGTTTGCTTCAAGCCGATTATCCCAGTCACTACAGCTCACGTCAGGGGGCAGAACAATCACACCATGCCGTCGTGCATCCTGTATCAGCATTGAAGGTGAATAAAACCCCATCGGCTGACTATTAAGCAAACCACACAGGAAAGCCGCTGGATAATGGCACTTCAACCAGGCGGAGGCATAAACCAGCAAAGCAAAACTGGCTGCGTGCGACTCGGGAAAGCCGTATTCACCGAATCCTTGAATCTGGGCAATGATGCGTTGCGCAAACGATTCAGGCAGACCGTTGGCTGCCATGCCCTCCAAGAGTTTTCGGTCAAATGCTTCCAACCCACCCTTACGCCGCCACGCCGCCATCGAACGTCGTAACTGATCGGCCTCGCCGGGCGTGAAGCCAGCGGCCACAACCGCCAGCTGCATGACCTGCTCCTGAAAAATCGGCACACCAAAGGTACGCGCCAGCACGGCATCCACTGCTGGCGAAATACGCTCAATAACTTCGCTGCCTTCCCGCCGTTTGAGGTAGGGATGCACCATATCGCCCTGAATTGGCCCCGGCCGAACCAAAGCGACTTCAACGACCAGATCGTAATAGTTACGTGGCTTCAGACGCGGCAACATCGCCATCTGCGCCCGCGACTCAACCTGAAACACCCCCATGCTGTCAGCCTTGCACAGCATGTCATACGTCGCCCGATCTTCAGCCGGGATGTGCTGCAGGCTAAATGGAGAACCGCGCAACTGGCCAACCATATCAAGCGTACGACGAATCGCTGAGAGCATCCCAAGGGCAAGAATATCGACCTTCATCAGCCCCATTGCATCAAGGTCATCCTTATCCCACTGAATGACGCTGCGCGCTGCCATTGCCGCATTTTCAACCGGCACCAGCCGCGACAACGGGCCGCGGGAAATAACAAAACCACCCACATGCTGGGTCAAATGGCGAGGAAAACCACGCAAGGCTTCAGCAATAGCCAACCATTTCTGAACCCGTGGCGCTTCTGGATCAAGCCCCAGTTCAGCAAAACGAGCCGGCAATGCCTCGCGCTTATCCCACCAGGCGAGAGAAGCAGTCAGCGCATTAATTTGCGCCATGCCGAACCCCAGCACCCTGCCAGCATCACGCAAAGCCCCCTTGGTCCGGTAGGTAATCAATGCAGCGGCCAAAGCGGCCCGCTCGCGACCATACTTGGCGTAGATGTATTGAATGACCTCTTCACGTCGCTCATGCTCAAAATCGACGTCAATATCCGGCGGTTCACCACGCTCTTTGGATACAAATCGCTCAAACAACAAGGCCGAGCGGGCTGGATCAACCTCGGTAATACCCAGCGCGTAGCACACTGCCGAATTGGCCGCCGAGCCACGCCCCTGACACAAAATGCCTTGCTGACGAGCAAAACAGACAATGTCGTACACCGTCAGAAAATAAGCCTCATAAGCCATTTCACCGATCAGTGACAACTCGTGCTCGACGCGCTCTTTAACGGCAAAAGGAACACCTTCCGGATAGCGCCGTAACAAACCACGGGCAGTTTCAGCCCGCAACCATGAAGCAGGCGTTTCACCTGCCGGAATGATTTCTTCAGGATATTCGTAACGCAACTCATCCAGAGAAAAATTGCAGCGATCAGCTATACGACCAGTTTCTGCCAGCAACTCCGCTGAATAGAGTCGAGACAGGCGTAACCGACTACGCAAGTGGCGCTCTCCATTGGGAAAAAGCGCATAACCGGCAGAAAAAACCGTTGTTTTCAGCCGTAAAGCCGTCAGCACATCTTGCAAAGGGCGGCGGGAACGTAAATGCATATGGACATCACCTGCCGCCACCAAGGGCAGACCACTAGCTTCGCCTAGCCTTTGCAGGCATTTAAACCAGGCTTGATCATCCGGCCCCGCATGCAGTTCAAGAGCAATCCATACCCGGCCGGGAAAACGACTGGCCAACCACTGTGCGTCAGTCAGCGCCGGATTGCTCCCCGGCACCCACAACACAATGCAATCAGGTACAGCACCGCTCGGCGAAACTGCCTCCAGATCAAGACGCTGGAGACTATACGAACCTTTGTCGGCGCGCCTTCTGGCCAGGGTAATTAAAGCGGAGAGATTTCCATATCCGTGACGATTACACGCCAGAAAAACCAGTTTCAGGCCGTCCACCGTAGTCATTTCGCTACCGATCAGCAATTTCAAACCCGCCGACTTCGCCGCTTGATGGGCCCTAACCACACCCGCCAACGAGCATTCATCGGTCAAGGCCAGTGCCCGATACCCCTGTGTCGCGGCTTGTCTTACCAGTTCATCGGGATGCGATGCACCACGCAAAAACGAAAAATTGGACAGACAATGTAGTTCAGCATACTCAGGCAAAGAAGCCATGCAAAAACCACCCTTCTGCATCGCGAAAAATCCACAGCCATTGCCCTAGCGGATTACGCGCCACAAAATAATCCCGCCTGACATCACCTGCGGAACCATCCTCGCCCTCATCCCACCAACCACTCTCAAGTCGTTCTGCCTGAGACTGAAACTTAAGCTGCCCCCGCCAATACGGTGCGCCCATACGCTCCGCCAACAACTCAGGCACAGGCAGCAAACAGAGCGGGCGCTGGCGTGCTACGGTGGACGGCATAAAATTGGCAAAATTCGTTGCCGACTCAGCTACCTGCGCGCTAACCCGCGTCGCACACTCCGGCCGATAGTCAGCCTGTGGCGCAAGCAACTGGACCTGCCCCTCCCCAAGTCGGGCACGCAAACGCTCAAGGCATGCCTGCACGCCCTCACCCGCTACCGCCTGATCAAATAACGCAGCACTCTCCCCGGCCTTGGCCTCCACCTGGTCGGCCTGCAGGGACAAAACCTCAACCGGGGACTTCAAAACCAAGCGGGATAAATGTTCGCGTAGCAAGCGAACGAACCGTCCCTCATCTGCCGCTGGCTCGGCAAAACGCAAAACGATCTGTTGCACGCCGCCTTCATCATCAGTCAGCATCAGCGTACAAACCTGCACCAACAATTGCCGGCAATGTAGCCAACCAGCCAAGGCAGCAAACAAACGCTGCCCGGCAAAAATCAAGGCATCGGCATGAATTACCCGCGCCGGTAACTCAATGCTGCTAATAAAACGTTCCGGTAAAACAAAAGCCCGACGAATATCTGGCAACTCACCCCACGCCTGAAACAGTTGATCCACCGTCACGCTGCCAATCCGTTGTCTCAAGCTAGCGCTAGGTAAATTGCGCAAATCCCCCAGAAAACGTAAGCCAAAACTATCCAAACGCGTCTGCACTTGGACATCCCATGCCGGTACTGAACAAGGCAATTTGGCGAGCAATTCCTGCATTGCCTCCGGCGTCTTGACCAC
>CAYRBE010000062.1:0-3138 GCA_964422345.1 uncultured Dechloromonas sp. | reverse complement strand
ACCTAATGCAGTCGATAGCTTTTGGCCGCGGCCTACCCCCGATTTAGCCGCTAATTGATCTGCGGCCATAATTCGGCCACCACTCACAACTGCGCTAGGTGACTGCCGTAACGGCAGCGCTTCGAGCGCCAACAAGGGAAAGTGAAGGGCCAACCAAAGCATCTGACAATCTCCTGGGGCGAATAACAGGCACGCTGATTAAGTGGCTTGCTGGCTGACCACGCCGTTTCAGAATATCAACTGACACACCTGACTCATCAGGTGCCAGAATCAAACGTAAAGCTGCAGCAGACGGCTGGCTTGCCTGCGAAACTGGCCGCAAAAGCCAGGTTAGACATGACCGCCCCTCGCTTGCCACCTGCAGACGCCGTACAGACTTGGCATCCATGCCAGCCCCTGACCAAACAAGTACACCGGCAAAACCACCGCTAACCAGCAGCTGCTCGCCACACCACAAAGCGCTCTTACCGGCTTGAATCACCACCAGTCGCTCCAGTGCCACACCACCTCTCAACCAAGCCGGCGCATGCAACAACCACGGCGGGGCAATCAATGCCAACCAACCGCCTTGCTCAGACAAGCGTGCAAGGCAGGGCAAGAGCAAGCTCAATTCACCCAGGCCACTGCGATCCACCAGAATTTCAGTCAAACTTCCACGCGGCCAGCCACCGCCGGGCAATTCGGCATCGAGTTCGGAATAACCACTGGGAACAGCGCTTTCCGACAATCTAGCCAGGGTATCTCCCCGCCAGATGTCACCTCGGGCTAGCACCTCTGCCAAACTTGCCGGCAAAGGTGCGGCACTCATGAGAGCGTGCTGATTGCCCCGCGAATCAGGCCAACAGCGATCCCTTCGATCGCAAAATCAACCTCAGCGGGATTAACAACAATTGGCTCGAAATCCGGGTTTTCGGCAATCAACTCTACCAGACCATTACGCCGCTTCAAACGTTTAACGGTGACATCCTCTGCCACCCGTGCGATCACGATCTGGCCATCACGAGCCTCGCTGGTTTTATGAACAGCAACCAGATCACCATCAAAAATACCGACATCGATCATCGATAGACCGCGCACCTTGAGCAAATAATCAGCCCGCGGGCTAAACAAATGCGCATCCAGCGCATAGCGCCCCTGAATGTTTTCCACGGCAAGAATCGGCGAACCTGCAGCCACCATCCCGATCAACGGTAGCCCCAATTGTTCAACCAACCTGATTCCACGGGCCGAACCTGGCTCAAGAATAATGGCACCTTTTTTTGCCAAAGCCTTGAGGTGATCTTCTGCCGCATTGGGCGAAGCAAAACCAAAAGCTGTTGAGATTTCCATCCGGGTTGGCGGCGCACCGAGAACCTCAAGGGTGTTCCTGATGAAATCGAGAATTTCCTGTTGCCGTGGCGTAAGTTTCATGACCCGCTCCGCTAAAAACCAATGACTGTATTTTTATACAGCAACTCACTTTTGGCAAGTACAGAATACAAACTGATATATTCCAACAGTTAAAACTCAATCAAGCAAAATGAAGCTACAACATCTCGCCATTGGCAGCCGCTTTGAGTACGAGGGCAAGGTTTTCGTCAAAACCGGCCCGATTACGGCCACATCAGACCAAGGCGAGCAACGTGTCATTCCACGATCAGCCATCCTAAAAACACTCGAACACGCCAGTCCTGACGTTCTACCTTCAGAAAAAATAGACAAAACCGCCGTCCTGACTGCCTTCAACTCCTTCTATCAAGACTGCTCAAAAGGCCTTGATGCATCGGTGCAAGCAAGGTTTGAAACTGCTCGCCAGCAATTCCTTTCAGCCATCAACAAATAGAAAAACAGACGACACCACCGCTTATTGTTTCTTCACATCAAGCGGCTGCATAAAATCATCAAAAACTCTTTTCAGTCAGTTATAGCAAGGATTCCACAGAGCGCCCCTAGGCTGATATAGTGGAAACATATCGCCATTCGCATATGAGGATTCGACTATGAGCACATCTATTGACGCTTCCCTGATTCTCGACGGAAGTCCGGTTCCAGCCTTTGTCATTGACACCCAGCATCGAGTCACTCACTGGAATAATGCGCTGGCCCGTATGACCGGCATCCCAGCACAGGAGGTGATTGGTACACATCATCAGTGGCGAGCCTTCTACCGCGCTCATCGCCCGGTGATGGCGGATATTGTCCTTGATGGCGCAGGGACAAACCAACTCGATAAATTTTATTCCGGAAAATACCGGCGCTCAGCGCTGGTTGATGGCGCGCTTGAAGCCGAAGACTTCTTCCCTGCCTTTGGTGAAAAAGGCCGCTGGTTATCCTTTACCGCCGCCCCGCTACGCGATGCCAACGGTCAGGTCATCGGCTGTGTCGAAGTTTTGCAGGACATCACCGAGCGCAAGGAAATCGAACTCGCGCGCCGTGAAACAGAGCGTCGCCTGAACGAAATCATCAGTGGCAGCCCAGTAGCCACCTTCGTCCTCGACGATCAGGGACGAGTAAGTCACTGGAACCGTGCCTGCGAAAAATTAACCAACGCTTCTGCCAACGAAGTGCTTGGCCGCAACGATGTTTGGCGAACCATTTATCAATATGAAAATCGCCGGGTTGTCTTGGCTGAATTAATTATTCAGCACGCAGATGCGGAAACCATACGTTCCCACTACGGAGATCGTGCAACCCCATCCCCACTCGTTCCGGGCGGCTGGGAAGCAGAGGACTTCTTCCCCGGATTTGGACCTCAGGGAACTTGGCTACAAATCAATGCAGCACCGCTACACGACACCCGTGGCAACATTGTCGGTTGCATCGAGACCCTGCTTGACATCACGGATCGCAAGGCAAACGAAGCAAAATAACATTTTCACTTATGCACGATCGTAACGGCTCACCATGAACCGCTCCCCACTTCGCGCCATCGTTAAACCAGCATCGATTGTTTTGTTCGGTGCCAGTACAACGACGGAGACCATCGGCGGCAGCCTTGCGCACAACCTTCTGGAAAGCGGCTTTACCGGCCGAGTCCACTTCGTCAATCCGCGCCATACATGTATCAATAACCATCCTTGCCACCCTACGCTGGATGGCATTGATGACTCAATCGAACTAGCGCTGATTGCCACGCCAACAGAAACGATACCTGACATC
>CAYRBE010000061.1:9388-11600 GCA_964422345.1 uncultured Dechloromonas sp. | reverse complement strand
TGGTTGAGATCGCAATTAAGTCGCACCGTGAGCGTGCGATGAAGCAGATGCGCGCTCGGGCTGAAGATGCCGCGGAAGAGCGTGTGCTCGATGTGCTCTTGCCACCGGCTCGCAGTGGCCCGGGTTTCTTTGCGGAAAATTCAGAGTCGAATGCGGCGGACAATACGACGCGCCAGAAATTTCGCAAAAAGCTGCGCGAGGGTGAACTCGATGATAAGGAAATTGAAATCGAGGTTGCTGCCCCAAGTTTGCAGGCTGAAATTTTTGCACCGCCCGGTATGGAAGACCTGACCCAGCAGATTCAGGGCATGTTCCAGAACATGGGTAGCGGCAAGAAGAAGACCCGGAAAATGAAGATTCCCGAGGCTTTGAAGCTATTGACGGACGAAGAAGCTGCCAAGTTGGTCAATGATGAAGACGTCAAGCTTGAAGCCGTTAAGGCGGTTGAGCAAAACGGTATCGTTTTCCTCGACGAACTCGACAAAATTGCCAGCCGTTCTGACATGCAAGGGGCTGATGTCTCGCGTCAGGGCGTTCAGCGTGACTTGTTGCCCTTGGTTGAGGGCACCACGGTGTCGACCAAGTACGGCATGATCAAGACCGATCACATTCTGTTTATTGCTTCCGGGGCTTTTCACCTTTCAAAGCCTTCAGATTTGATTCCTGAGTTGCAGGGCCGTTTTCCGATCCGGGTTGAGTTGGATTCGCTCTCAGTGGCTGATTTTGAGTGCATTTTGACCCAGACCGATGCCTGCTTGACCCGGCAGTATCAAGCCTTGCTGGAAACTGAAGGCTTGCAGTTGGAGTTCTCAGAAGCCGGAGTGCGTCGCTTGGCTGAAATTGCTTTTCAGGTGAATGAGAAAACTGAGAATATCGGCGCCCGTCGCTTACATACGGTAATGGAAAAGCTGTTGGAAGAAGTCTCTTACGATGCCTGCAAGGTAGGCATGGAAAAGCTCGCGATCGACGCCGCATACGTCAATCAACGGCTGGGTGAGCTGGCGGCCGATGAAGATTTGTCGCGTTACGTCCTGTGATTGAAGAGAGCCTGACTTACAGGCTCGTCGCAATCCTCTTCCCGATCTTCGGACTTGTGGCGGCGGGGTATTTCTACGCCCGCCACCACAAGCCTGAAATGGCTGTGGCGAATCGTCTGAATATGGATGTATTCGTTCCGGCGCTGGTATTTGCCGCGATGGCGGGAAAATCTTTCGATCTGGCGGCTTACGCCCCCTTGGCGCTCGGTGGCTTTATTGTGCTCGTCAGTTGTGGGTTGTTGGCATGGCCCCTGGCCCGTTTGTTTGGCGTGCAGACTAAAACGCTCGTGCCGCCGATGATGTTCAACAACTCCGGCAATATCGGATTGCCCTTGGCGGTTCTGGCTTGGGGCGAGGCGGCATTGCCGGCAGCAGTCATCCTGTTCATGGTTGAGAACACCCTGCATTTCTCCTTGGGGGCGCGCCTGCTTGACCCGCAAACACGCATCCTGACTTTGTGGCGTATCCCCGTGGTTTTTGCCGCAATTGCCGGGTTCACCGTAGCATTGCTTCAAATTCCAATCTGGCAGCCCTTGGTGATTGCGATCAAGATGCTGGGTGATATTGCGGTGCCTTTGTTGCTTTTTTCACTGGGCGTCAGAATGACTGACGTGTCATTTAGCGAATGGAAAGTGGCAACGGGCAGTGCGATATTACGGCCACTGGCCGGTATGCTGATTGCAATGGGGGTAATTCAGTTGCTTGGCTTGCAGGGGCAGAATGCTGCGATGTTGCTGGTGTTTGGTGCCTTGCCGCCAGCTGTACTCAATTTTCTGTTTGCTGAGCGCTACAAGCAGGAGCCGCAGCGAGTGGCGTCAATTGTCCTGATCGGTAATCTAGCTGCGCTGGTATTTTTGCCGCTGGCCTTGGCCTGGGTTTTGTGAGTCAAAAAATCAGGCGTCGCCAAAACGCCTGATCTGGCGGCGGTCGCGCTTGGTCGGCCGGCCATGTAGATCGGCTGCAGGGTCAATCACCAGTTTGCGGTTTTCCCGCTGAGTTTCTCTGGCTGAGATGCTTGCTTCGCTTTCTTCATAGAGCAAGCGCGCTTCGGGGGCGGGGCCGCGTTTGTCGGAAAGACCTTTGACGGTGATTTCCCAACGGGTTTCGCTGTTGCTGATGTCGAGTCGATCATCGACTTTTACCTCACGTGAGGCTTTGACCCGCGCGCCGTTTAA
>CAYRBE010000061.1:0-9288 GCA_964422345.1 uncultured Dechloromonas sp. | reverse complement strand
CCCAAGGAGGCGGGCAGGAGCGCCAGAATGACGGTAGCTGAGGTCATTAGCACAGGGCGCATGCGGATCGGGCAGGCGTTGCTGAGCGCCTCATCAATCCCCATACCGTTTTCGCGGCGCTGGTTAGTCAGGTCGACGAGCAAGATGGAGTTTTTGGCGACCAGTCCTATCAGCAGTACCAGACCGATCATCGAGTAGATATTCAATGTCTGGCCGGTCGCCCAAAGCGCAGCCACGCCGCCAATGATAGCAAGGGGCTGGGCGAGCATGACGATCAGCGGTTGCAAGAAGGAGTCAAACTGGCTGGCAAGCACCATGTAGAGCAGTACCAATGCCAATCCAAAGGCAAAACTCATGTATTTGGTGGTCTTGCCAAACTCTTCGGCCTGACCGATAAGCTTGATTTGATAACCGAGTGGTAAATCAGCAGTTATGGCTCTGACTTTTTGAACCGCCTCGCCCAAAGGAATGGTCGGTGTGGCGAAGAAAGTCGCTGAATATTGCAGGTCAAAACGGCCAATGATCGCGGGACCTAGGGTTTCCTTGAAGGTCGCGACCGAGTCCAAACGCACCAGCTTGCCTTCCTTGTTGCGCAGGAAAATTTTGGACAGGTCCGCCGGTTGGGTGAATTCGCCTTGGCGGCCTTTGACCCGAATGTCGTAGCGTTGGCCGTCACCCGGTTCGTCGTTGTATTTGGCGATGTCGATACCGCCGGTCAGCATGTTGATTGCCAGCGCCACGTCGTTCGTCGTTAGGCCGGATGACGCAATGCGCAGGCGATCAGGCTGGAAAACGAGCTGAGGCAGGTCTAGCTGAAGATCGGTGTCGATCCGTCCGCCCAGTCCGGGTTCGGCCGCCAGTTTTCCTTGCAGTTCTCGACCGAGCCGGCCCACTTCGGCCAGCTTTTCACCAGTCAGTACGAATTGCAGCGGCTCACCACGTTGCCCTTGCACCATCGGGTAGGGGGCCGCAAAGACACGGGCGCCGGGGATTTGCGATAGTTCTTTACGCAGTATCGGGAGAATTTCCTGCTGACTGATTTTACGTTCGCCCCTTGGCGCCATGCGGGTCACTACGGTTCCCTGATTGACCTGTCCGGCAGTGCCAAGACCGATCAGGGCAAATTCGGTGACAATTTCAGGATGACTCTTCAGTATTTCTTCGACCATTTTTAGGCGGGAGTCGGTGTAGTCGATTGACGACCCGAGTGGCGCGCGAAGGTAAACCAGAAAACGTCCTTCATCTTGATCCGGTGCAAAGGTTTTTCCGACGTTGATAAAGAAAAAAGCACTGCTTGCTACGGTGCACAGCGTTAAAAGCACAATTTTCCAACGGTGGATCAGCGACCAGGCAAGCAGCCGACAGTAAAACGCATCTAATCGCTTGAAAGCAGCTTCAATCGTGGCATGTATCCGGCCATGGTGTTGTCCATGTTCGCGCATGGTAAGAAAGCGCGAGCAAAGCATGGGTGTCAGGGTGAGCGAAACGAATAGCGAAACCAATACGCCAAAGGTGACAACGACGGCAAAGGAGCGGAAAAACTGGCCGATGATGCCGTTCATGAAAATCACTGGCGCAAAGATCGAAACCAGAGAAAGGGTTGCAGCGATGACGGCAAAAACGACTTCATTCGAACCATTGATCGCAGCCGTAATCGGGTCAGCATCGAGTTCTTCGCGATGCCGGAAAATGTTTTCCAATACGACGATTGCATCGTCGACCACAACGCCAATTAGTAGCAGAAGGCCAAGCAAGGTGAAAGAATTGAGCGTGTAGCCGAAGAAGTAGATCACCGCAATTGCACCGGCAAGCGAGACCGGGATCGCCAGCGAAATGATGATCGTCGAACGGACCGACTGCAAAAATAACCACACGACCAGCGCTGCTAGCAGAGTGCCCTCAATTAAGTGCTCTTTAAGTGAATTGACGATTTCAAGAATGTAGACTGCGTCATTGGAAACGACGTGGAGTTGCAAGCCTGGTGGCAGTTGCGGGCGAAGCTCGGTTTCGATTTTTTCCTTGATCTTGTCGATAATCGCTACGGTGTTGGTGTTGGTGACTTTGACGATACCGATACCGACCGTGGTTTCACCATTAAAACGAGCCAACTGGCGATTGTCGGTCAGTCCGTCGATCACTTCGGCGACATCCTGCAAGCGGACTGGCCCGCCGTTTTTCCAGCTGATCACCATCTCTTTCAAGGCATCAATGCTGTGAAACTCAAGATCAAGTTTGACCAGACTTTCAGTTTTTTCGCCGACCACAAAACCGCCCGCTAACTGGACGTGCTCTTTGCTGAAAGCATCATTGATATCTTGTGCAGTGACGCCAAGCGCGGCCATCCTCGTGGGAAGTAGTTCAACCCGAATCGTCCGGTCGCGTCGCCCGCCAAGGCGGACTTCCCCGACGCCATCAATGGTTTCAAGGCGCTTTTTCAGGGTGTTAATAGCGTATTGGTTGAGTTGCTGCTGTGTCCGGTCGCCTTGCAGAGCCAGCCACATGATCGGCTGGGCATTGGTCTCGACCTTTGCAACCACGGGCGGGTCAGCGTCCTTGGGCAGGCGGCGCAGTACCTGATTAACCTTGGCCTGAACCTCGTTAAAAGCGACGTCGATCTTCTTCTCAAGGTTGAAGGTGATCGCGATTACCGAAACACCGGGTGAAGAGGTGGACTGGATGTGCTCAATGCCAGGGGTCGAATTGACCGAACTTTCAAGCACATTGGTAATCGAGGCATCCACAATGTCCGGATTGGCCCCTTTGAGTGCGGTGGTAATCGAAACGACCGGAAACTCGATATACGGGTAGCGATCCATCCCGATCCGGTCGTAGCTGATGATGCCGAACAGGACGAGCACGGCGCTCAGCATCCACGCAAGAACGTGGCGCTTGATCGATAATTCGGGCAGGGTCATTTTGCCTTGGGCTCAGCAGGCGTTGCGGTTTTTGCCGTTTCCTTGACGTTCACCGTAGCACCCTCACTGAGAAATCCGGCGCCATCGAGTGCCAGTGTTTCTCCGCCATTTAGCCCTTTGGTGATCTCGATCATGCCGCGCTGTTTGCTGCCCGCTTCGATAATTTGCTGCTTGGCCTTGCCTTCGTTGATCAGATAAACCACCTTGCCGGCAGGGCGCAAAACGACGGCCTGTTCAGGAACCAGTACCGCTTGCTCCTTCTGTCCGGTGACGACTGCGGCATCGACTGAGCCACCGCTTTTGAGTTCGCCGGGATTGTCGAATCGGGCGATTACGTCAATCGTCCGATTGCCTTGGGAAATGCTGGGGCGGATGTCTTCCACTGTGCCGTCGATGATCGCTTCAGGTGCAAGCGGGCTGGCAATTCTGACCGGCATACCGATTTTAAGCCGTGGCGCGGCTGATTCCGGGAAAGGCAGGTGTGCCCGAAGACGGGTGTTGGAAATCAGCCGGAATAAGGGGTCACCGAGCTTGATGTAGTCGCCCTGTGCCGCGAGTCGTTCTTCGACAATGCCATCGAACGGCGCAACAATCCGGGTTTTGCTCACGTTGTTGCTGGATAGGCCGGACTTGGCGCGGGCAGTTGCCAGTTGGCTCTTCAGCGCATCGCGTTGAGCGGTGACGTCGCCGAGGGCGTGCGCTGAAATAAAACCCTTTTGAACCAACTCAGTTTGGCGGCTAAGCAAGCGTTCCTGCTGTTCAAGTAAAGCAGTGAGACGAGCGATTTCACCATTGTCAGCTGCGGCTTGGTGATTGGCATCGGTGGGGTCAATCTGGGCAAGTAATTGCCCTTTTTTGACCGATTCACCGGTTAGAACGGCGATTTTTGAAATTTTCCCTGCTACCTCAGCACTGATTTTCGGGTCGTTGACCGCTTCCAGTGACCCTAAGGTCTGTTCACTAATTTCCAGTGGCAGATTCTTGGCTTGAGTCGTGGTAATCAAAACAGGGGGCGCCCCCTTTTTCTCGACTGGCTTTTCGCTACAGCCGGCAAGAAATAGAAGTACGAGTAAAAGCGGGGCGCTGTATTTCATTTGGGCAATACTTGTTCACCGGCATAAAGCTCGGCTACGGTTTCACGGCGGCGAATCTGGTGCACCTGGTCACCATCAACCATGACTTCGACTGCGCGGGGGCGAGTGTTGTAGTTCGAGCTCATCGCCATGCCATAGGCACCCGCCGACATCACGGCCAGCAAATCACCGGGTTGAATGCACAGCGGGCGAGCTTGGCCGAGGAAGTCGCCGGTTTCACAGACCGGACCGACAACATCATAGGCTGGTGTTGCGCCAGGACGTGGTGTAACCGGCAGAATGTCGTGCCAAGCCTCGTAAAGCGCCGGGCGCATCAAGTCGTTCATTGCAGCATCGATGATGGCGAAATTTTTACCTTCACCCGGTTTGAGATATTCAACTTGCGTCAGCAGCAGACCGGCATTGCCCACCAAGCGACGTCCGGGTTCGAGTACAACCTTCAACTTTCGGTTAGCCAATTTGTCGAGCAAGGGATTCAGGTAGGAAGCAACCGTCGGTTGAACCTGCTCTTCCTTATATTTGATGCCAAGGCCGCCACCGAGATCAAGGTGGTGAATATCGATGCCTTCGGCGCTCAGCAGGTCAATCAGCACCAGTATGCGATCTAGTGCTTCGACAAACGGGGCCGGGTCGAGTAATTGCGAGCCAATGTGGCAGTCAATGCCGGAAACAGCGATATTCGGCAGCGCAGCGGCACGGCGATAGAGTGCGAGTGCGTCATCGTAAGCCACACCGAATTTCGCTTCCTTGAGGCCGGTCGAAATATAGGGATGGGTTTTCGGGTCGACGTTAGGGTTGACTCGCAGGCTGACCGGGGCTTTTTTGCCAGATTGACCGGCGACTTCGTTCAGGCGCTCAAGTTCGGCGGCTGATTCAACGTTGAAACAGAAAATCCCGACATCAAGTGCCAGCGTCATTTCGGCTGCTGTTTTTCCAACGCCAGAGAAAACAACCTTTTTCGGATCTGCGCCTGCGGCCAGAACGCGCTGTAGTTCGCCACCGGAAACGATGTCAAAACCCGCACCCATGCGGGCGAAAACGTTCAGGATGGCGAGGTTGGAGTTGGCTTTGACGGCATAGCAGACCAACGCATCCTTGCCTGCTGAATG
Organism: uncultured Dechloromonas sp.; assembly: GCA_964422345.1. Classification (GTDB taxonomy): domain Bacteria; phylum Pseudomonadota; class Gammaproteobacteria; order Burkholderiales; family Rhodocyclaceae; genus Azonexus. The sequence continues at coordinate 4,170 of CAYRBE010000061.1, read as the reverse complement.
ACTGCCGAGAACGTCCTGAAACTCACGCAGCGAAGATTCCAGTGCGGCGCGCGAGTAAACATAAGCTGGCGTGCCAAATTGTTTGGCGATTGCAGGCAGGGCGATGGATTCGGCGTGTAGAACGCCATCTTTAAGGGTAAAAGTGCTCATTGGGGGCTGGTCTTGGTGTCCGTGCTAACATTTGCCGGAACTGGTTTGGAGGCTGGGTACGGTCCTAACAAGGGCGTTGGTGCCGGGCCAGGTGGTAATTCGAGTGGGCCTTTCATGCCGCAGGCGGCAAGGCCAAACATGATCAATACGGCAGCGATTCGGGACATTGGCGGGATGCTGTCAGCAAAGAGCGGGATGTTAGCACACCATGGATGACAAGGAATTCAACAGCTTGGCGGATGTAACTCTGGCACGGATTGAGGCTGCTTTGGAAGCGAGTGAGGCGGATATAGATTTCGAACTGGCGGCGGGCGGTGTGCTTGAAATCGAGTTTGAGAACGGCAGCAAGATCATTGTTAATCGCCACGCTATTGCTCGTGAAATATGGGTTGCTGCCAAGGCTGGGGGCTTCCATTTTCGCTGGGATGGCGAAAATTGGCTTGATACCCGCGATGGCCTTGAACTGATGGCAAAGCTATCGACCCTCGCCAGCCAGCAGGCCGGCGAGTCGGTCAGTCTGAATTAATTAATCAGAAGGGGGTTTATCGAGCTCCGGTTTCGGTTCCGGCGTCGATTCATCTTCTTCTGTGGGCGGTGCCTTGCCAACGTTTTCAGCATAGATGTAGCTGCGCTCACGGCCCTGACCCACGGCCACCAATCCTTCTGGCGCTTCAGGCGTTTTGATTGGCACGTCTTTCAGGGCGCGGCTCATATAACCAATCCAGATGGGTAGCGCAGCGGAGCCCCCGGTTTCTTTGTCACCCAGTTTTTTCGGCTGGTCAAACCCCATCCAGGCACAGCCGGCAACGGTCATTTGATAACCGCAGAACCAGGCATCGACGTATTCGTTGGTTGTTCCGGTCTTGCCAGCCATGTCCTGACGCTTGAGTTGGACGGAGGCTTTCGCGGCGGTGCCGTAAATGGTTACGTCACGCAACATTGAGTCCATCATGAAGGCGTTGCGTGGGTCAATCGCCCTAATTGACTCGTCCCCTGCTGGTGTTTCGGCTGAACGGGCGAGTACTTGATTTTGCTCGCCGCGAATTTCTTTTACGACGAAGGGGCTCACTTTATAGCCGCCGTTGGCGAAGACCGAGTAGCCGGTGACCATCTGCCAAGGTGTTACTGAGCCAGCGCCGAGTGCCATCGTCAGATAGGGCTGGTGTTTGTCGGCATCGAACCCGAATTTGCTTGCGTAGTCCTGTGCGTAATGTGTGCCAATCGACTGCAGAATGCGAATCGAAACCATGTTTTTGGATTTCGCCAAGGCGGTCCGCATTTTCATCGGGCCTTCATACTTGCCATCGTAATTGTGCGGTTGCCAGGCTTGCGCGCCGGTCTGGCTCGCGGGGATCACGATAGGTTCGTCAGCAATCACACTGTTTGGCGTATAACCCTTTTCAAGTGACGCGGAGTAGATGAAAGGTTTGAAACTCGAGCCCGGCTGGCGCCAAGCTTGGGTGACATGGTTGAATTTATTTCGATTGAAATCGAAGCCCCCAACCAGCGCCCGAATGGATCCATCTTGTGGATTAATCGCGACGAAAGCGGACTCAACTTCGGGTAGTTGAGAAATCAGCCAATTGCCTTTGTCATCCTTTTGAAGCCGGATAATCGCGCCCCGCTTAAGACGTTTATTGGGCGGCGCTTTATCATCAATCATCTTGGCGGCAAATTTCATTGCATCGCCGGTCAAAGTGACCACTTCCCCACCTTTTCGGTAGGCCTTGATCTGCTTGGGGTCGGTGGCGAGAACCAGTGCCGGTACCAAATCGCCGGTATCTGCGATGTCCTGCAGTATTTCATCAATCAGTTCATCTTGATCGGACTTGATATCTTTCATGTCGATAAAAGATTCTGCACCACGATAGCCATGACGTCGGTCATAGTCCATCACGCCCTTACGCAGGCTGCGGTATGCGGCCTCCTGTTCATCTCTAATAAGTGTGGTGTAGACGCGTAAGCCACGCGAATAGACGTCGTCCGGGAAACGTTCGGCAGTAAGTTGGCGCGCCATTTCAGCAACGTATTCGGCATGGACAGAGTAACCTGAAAGTTCGCGCTTGATAATCAGCGGCTCTTTTAGGGCTGCGTCATACTGAGCATCAGTGATATGCCCCAGCTCGTGCATCCTGCGCAGGACATATTGCTGGCGAAGCCTGGCTCGTTTCGGATTGACGATTGGATTGTAGGCTGAAGGTGCTTTAGGTAAGCCTGCCAGCATTGCTGCTTCAGCTACCGAAATGTCTTTCAGTGGCTTGCCAAAGTAGATCTGTGCAGCAGCGCCAAAACCGTAGGCACGTTGCCCAAGGAATATCTGGTTGATATAAAGCTCGAAAATTTGATCTTTGCTCAGATTGTTTTCGATTTTGAATGACAGCAAGGCCTCATAAAGCTTCCGCGTATAGGTTTTCTCGCCGGTCAAAAAGAAATTTCGCGCGACTTGCTGGGTAATGGTTGAAGCCCCTTGTTTTTTTCCACCACCCAATAGATTCGTGCCGGCAGCTCGTAAAACGCCCAGATAGTCGATGCCACCGTGTTGATAAAAACGGTCATCCTCGGCAGAGAGAATCGCATGTTTCATTATCGAAGGTACATCGCCAATGGCGACAACGGCGCGACGCTCTTCGCCAAACTCACCAATCAAATGGCCATCCGCCGTATAAACCCTTAACGGAACTTTGGGTCGATAGTCAGTGAGTAATTCAAGCGAGGGCAGATTGGGGTAAGTTAGTGCAAGAGTAATCATCGCAATCGCCAAGCCAATTGCGATCACGCCCAGCACGAGAAAAAGCGGATAAAAAATCAGGCGAAGAGCCAAGGGGGGTGTAGGCACGGTATAAAAACTGGCTTGATGGTTGTTGTTTATATTATACGCTGAGGCAGAACCGCGCCGTGAAAGTGCTTTACATGCCCGAAAGTTATTGCTAGGATTTGAAGTGAATTATTGGATATTTTGATAACTAACGAATTTATAACGTTTTTCGGGGGTCTGGTGGGCTTTGATATTTCCCAGTTATTGAACACCAAGGCGCGTCCTTTACTCGGGCTGGATATCAGTTCGTCCGCCGTAAAGTTGGTGGAACTGACCGCGAATGGTAAGGATGGCTACCGCGTTGAGCGCTATACCATTGAGGTGTTGCCTAAGGATGCGGTGTCCGATGGCAATATTGCCAATCTTGAAGCTGTAGTGGATTGTGTGAAACGTGCCTGGAAGCGTCTGGGTACTTCGACGCGCAATGTCGCGATGGCTTTGCCTGGCTCGGCAGTAATCACCAAGAAAATTATTGTCCCCGCCGGCTTGCGTGATGAAGAGCTGGAAGAACAAGTTGAGTCAGAGGCGAATCAATATATTCCGTTCGCCATTGATGAGGTGAACCTTGATTATCAAATCATTGGTCCATCACCTTCGGTTCCAGATGAGCTTGAGGTCTTAATCGCAGCATCCAAAAAAGAGCGCGTTGAAGACCGTGTTGCGGTGGCTGACGCTGCGGGTCTTAAGGCTGTCGTTGTCGATGTTGAGTCACTGGCGTTGTTGGCTGCATTTGAGCTGATCGAGCGTCAGTTGCCAGATTCAGGCAATAACCAAATTATTGCGTTGGTTGATATTGGTTCCAATGTGATGAATCTGACAGTTTTGCGTAATCGCCAGCAAGTTTATGCACGAGAGCAGGCATTTGGTGGTGGTCAGCTAACGCAGGATATCAGTCGCCAGTACGGAATGACTTACGAAGAGTCAGAAGCAGCAAAGCGCTCGGGTAGCTTGCCAGAGGGTTACGAGGCTGAACTTCTCTACCCATTCATGGAAAGCATGGGGCTTGAAGTGTCACGCGCCTTGCAGTTCTTTTTCACCTCAACTCAATATAACCAGGTTGATCATATTGTTTTGGCCGGTGGGTGTGCGGTGATTCCTGGTGTGGATGAGGTTGTCGCGACGCGTACTCAGGTTAATACATTGATCGCCAATCCCTTCGCCAACATGTTGGTATCTGATCGTGTGCGCGCAAAGAATTTGCTCGC
>CAYRBE010000060.1:0-11644 GCA_964422345.1 uncultured Dechloromonas sp. | reverse complement strand
ACATACCCGGTTCTCGAAACTTTTTCAGCCATTAGCACTCCTAGTCGCCGAGTGCTAAAATGAAGTTGTAAATTGAAGGAGGAAATACGCTATGACCCAAGCTTTGACTCTCACTTTTCCCTCGGCCATTGGCAACATCGATGCTTATATTCAGGCAGCGAACCGTTACCCCATGCTTTCCGAGGCAGAAGAGATTCAGCTGGCCCAGCGTTTCCACAACGATGGCGATGTGGAAGCGGCGCGTCAGTTGGTGCTCTCGCATCTTCGTTTGGTGATCTCCATTGCCCGGGGTTATCTCGGTTATGGCCTGCCTCATGCCGACCTAATTCAGGAAGGCAACATCGGTCTGATGAAAGCGGTCAAACGCTTTGATTCCGGGCGCGGTGTGCGGCTGGTTTCCTTTGCTATGCACTGGATCAAGGCCGAGATTCACGAATACATCCTGAAAAACTGGCGTCAGGTTAAAGTTGCCACGACCAAGGCACAGCGCAAGCTGTTCTTCAATCTGCGCAGCCTGAAGAATGACTACGAAGGCGTTGATACGCTTTCCGGTACGCAAGCCAACGAGGTTGCGGCACGCCTTGGCGTCAAGCAATCTGAAGTCATTGAGATGGAAACCCGTCTGACTGGCCGCGACATGGCGCTGGAAGGCAGTCCTGATGATAGCGATGATGCTTACGCACCAATCGACTACTTGGCCGATTCACGCTATGAGCCGACCCGCGTACTGGAAAACCGCGCGATTGCCCGCCTGCAAGGCGAAGGCTTGCTCGAAGCTTTGGCGACACTTGACCCACGTAGCCGCCGGATCATTGAAACCCGCTGGTTGCACGAAGAAGGCGAAGGTTCGACCCTGCACGATCTGGCTGCTGAGTTCAACGTCTCTGCCGAGCGGATTCGTCAGATTGAAGTGAAGGCCCTGCAAAAAATGCGGAGTGCGCTGACTGCGGATTAATTTTTCACCAGTCAGACAAAGCAAGAGGCGCCACGGCGCCTCTTTTTATTTTTGCAAAAGCCGAATCTAGGATTTGGTTTCGGTCGATACCGGGTTGTTCGAACGTAGGCCAAAGCTAAAGACATCTTTGGCACACACATCAATACAACGGCCGCAGTTGGTACAACTGGGCGACAGGATCACCGGGCCAACGCCCTTGCCTTCGCCCTTGAGCGCCGGACGAATGACCTGTGGTTCAGGACAAACCTGAAAACAATCCATGCAATCATCGCAAGCGCTACGCTTTGCGGCCCGAATGCGCACAGGCGACCAACGCCCCATCAGCTCATAAAATGCGCCAACCGGACACAAGCGGCCACACCAGCCCCGGCTCATCACAAAAAGATCAAACATGAAGATGGCGAGAACGATGGTCCATGCTGTACCCAGGCCAAAGATCAAACCGCGATGCAGCATGGAGATCGGATTGATCAACTCCCACAGCACCACGCCAGTCATCGCCGAACCAATCAAGGTCATGGCCAGAATCCAGTAACGGGTCTGACGCGACATATGAACACTGCCCTTGATGCCAAGGCGATCCCGCAGCCAACCCGCCGTATCGGTCACGACATTGATCGGACAAACCCAGCTGCAATACACCCGCCCGCCAAGCAGCATGTAAAACAGAACAACGATCACCACACCAAGCACACCCAGCGTTTCCGGCAGATGGCCGGCAAAGAGAGATTGCAGGGCAACGAATGGATCGGTTAGCGGTAGAAAATCGAGGGTATAGCTGTAATTGAGGTTGCCTTTGACAATCCAGATACCCGCCAGGGGGCCAAGCAAAAATAGGGTAAGAATGCCGAATTGGGTGATCCGGCGCAAAATCAGCCACTTGCTTGCTGACAGCCAGCCACGCAGACGTATTGCATCTGATCCCGGACGTTTTGGGGTCATGGCTTTTCTCCCAAACCCGGCGGATGGCTGGGAATTGCCCCAGCTTGACTGCCCGGCAAACCGCGGTTCGCTGCAGTCATGCCACTTGCCGGATCATAGTGCCCGGGCAAAACTGCGCCTTCCGGCAGACGATCCGGGAGGTCATGGATTTTTGATTCATCCATCAAGGAACCGCCGGCTTTTTTCTGTTCATCCCAACCTACCCGGTAATGATGGCCCAACTCACCCTTGGCCAGTTTTGGCGGCAAAATGCGAATCGCCGCCTCTTCCAATACGCAGGATTTTTCACATTTGCCACAACCGGTACAGCGATCAGAATGCACGGTCGGCAAGAACATGGCGTGACGCCCTGTCCGCGAATTCGGTTGCAACTCGAGGGTAATTGCCTCGTTGATGACCGGGCAAACGCGGTAGCAGACATCACAACGCAAACCAAGGAAATTCAGGCAGGTTTCATGGTCGATCAGTACCGCGATGCCCATCTTGGCCTTGTTGATGTCGGTCAGCTCATGGTCCAGCGCCTTGGTCGGGCAGGCTTTGACGCAGGGTATGTCTTCGCACATTTCACACGGCACATTGCGCGCATTGAAGAACGGCGTGCCGGTGGCAACCGGCGCTTCCGGCTTAGCTAATTCCAGCGTGTTGTACGGGCAATCCCGAACACACAGGCCACAACGGATGCAGGCACCGAGAAAATCGGCTTCGGGCAAAGCGCCGGGGGGCCGTAGCGCCAAGGCCGGCAAGGCTTTGGACTGCTTGGAATAGAGACCAAGACCCAGACCCAGCATGCTGACCCCGCAAGCCATTTTGGCAGAGTCAAAAATGAACTGGCGGCGGGCGATGCCGGATTTATTGGAGGGCGGGGTTTTCGATTGCATAATCTTCGTGAGACCTGCACCTGAAAGTGCTGCTCAAGACCTATTGGAAACCTGATTCGCGCAATTTACTCCATTAGCGTTCTTGAATACTTGGTCTACATCAAACATTGGGCTAATTTCCGGCAAAACCTCAAGTGCATTTCTCGTGGTCAAAGCGACAATCTCAGCCACCTCCATCTGCCGCAAGTCAGCCAGCACCTGTGCGATACGGGGCAATTCAGCCGGGGTATTGCGACCACGATTGAGCCAATGCGGTGGAATATCCGGGGCATCGGTTTCAAGAACGATGGATTCAATTGGCAAACTCGCTGCCAATTCACGAATCCGGGTCGATCCCAAATAGGTCATTGCTCCGCCGAAGCCCAGTTTGAAGCCGAGATCAATAAAAATTTCAGCCTGCTGCCGGCTACCATTGAAAGCATGGGCAATACCCCCCGGCGGCTTGATGCGGCGCAACTGTTTCAACACCGCATCAACCGAACGCCGCACATGCAGCAGCACGGGCAAATTAAATTGCCGGGCCAGCTTGAGTTGTTCTACAAAGAAGAACTCCTGACGCTTTGGGTCAAGATCAGCCACATAAAAATCCAGGCCAATTTCACCGACCGCGACTGGCCGCTCAGCCCCCAGCCAATCATGCAAAACCGACAAATCAGTCTCACTTGCCTGCATGACATAGAGCGGATGAATGCCATAGGCGGCAACACAGCCAGAATAGCGAGCGGCACATGCCTTGACCTCGGGGAAATTGGCGACCGTGACAGCCGGCAGCACAATGCCGCCCACACCAGCCGCCAAGGCTGCCGCATGCACCGCATCACGATCCGCTGAAAACTCGGCGGCATCCAGATGACAGTGGGTGTCGATCAGCATCCGGCGAAAGGAAAATCCGGCTCGGGACGCTTACCGCTGATCAGATCAGCCAGTGCGGCAGCTGACCCACAAGACATCGTCCAGCCCAGCGTGCCGTGCCCCGTATTCAGCCAGAGATTGCGGTAACGACTACGCCCGATATACGGGACGTTAGAGGGCGTAGCCGGACGCAAGCCACACCAGAATGTTGGCTCGCCTTCCACTGCCAGATTGGGGAAAAGCTCGCGGGTACGACGCATCAGCATTTCGCAACGCACTGCGTTCAAGTCAAGGTTATAGCCATTGAACTCGGCTGTCCCGGCGATGCGTAATCGATTCCCCAGTCGGGAATAAACCAGTTTGTACTCGTCATCAGTCAGGCTGACGGTAGGCGCAGCGGCAGCATCGGCCAGTTGCAGCGTAGCCGAGTAACCCTTGGCTGGATACACCGGCAAAGTAATTCCCAGCGGCTTAAGCATCAAGGGCGAATAACTACCGAGCGCCATCACATAGGCATCTGCCCGCAAAATACGCTTACCGGACTCATCCTCGACCTCAAACCCGGAAATCTCGCCCCCCGCATGAATGCTACGGTGCACCGTCGTATTTTGGCAAAAACCAACGCCCGCGGACTGAGCCCGCGCGGCGAGGGCGCGGGTGAATAGATGGGCATCGCCTGACTCGTCGGAACGGGTGAAATCACCGCCGACCAAATGCGGCCGCGCCGCCCGCAGGACTGGTTCAATTTCCAGACATTTTTCAACATCCACCGTCTCGCGATCCAGTCCGAATTCGCGCATCACCTTTGCAGCCTGCATTGCCGCCGAGAACTCTTGTTCGTTGGTATAAAAATGCAGAATGCCGCGCTCAAGATGGTCGTAGTGCAAATCGAGTTCGGTGCGCAAGGCGCGTAACTGACTTCGGCTATACATCGACATCGCAACGATGGCGGCGATATTGCGGCGCGTCCGGCCCGGCAAGCACTCGACCAGAAAACGCAGCCCCCAAGCCAGTTGCGCCGGATCAGCCCGCCAGCGCCAAAGCAGCGGCGCGTCTTCCTTGCCCAGCCATTTGATGACGCGGGGCAGCACATGCGGGTTGGCCCACGGCTCGGCATGTGAAACTGAAATTTGGCCGCCATTGGCAAAGCTGGTTTCGTTGCCGGGCACCGCCTGACGATCGACCACCGTTACCTCATGGCCGGCCCGGTTGAGGTACCACGCACTTGTTGTGCCGACGACGCCGGCACCCAGCACGAGAACCTTCAAACCTCACCTCTTTCGCGGATGATGCGGGTCACTTCAGGAATATGCCGCATACCTCGCATGACAGCAGCCAGATGGGTCCGATGTGCCACCTGAATGGTGAAACGGAGAATGGTATACAAACGCTCCGGATCAGCATCCATCTCAACATGCTCAATATTTGAACCCGCATCGGCAATGGCTAAAGCAACCTGAGCCAGTGCACCGCGTTTGTTTTTAACCTCAACCCGAATACGAATATCGAACAGTTTGCCCTCTTCCGGCTCCCATTCAACATCAATCCATTTCTGCGGCTCAGTTGAGCGCGACTTACGAATCGTCAGGCAATCATGGGTGTGAATAACCAGACCGCTACCCTTGCGGATCGAGCCGATGATCGGATCACCGGGGATCGGCTGGCAACAACGTGCCAACTGGATCGCCATACCCTCGTTGCCATGGATCGCCAGCGTCATGTTGCTCGGCATATCGCCGGACATATCCTCACGCGCCAGCAGGCGACGGGCAACAACTGAAGGCAGGCGTTTGCCAAGGCCAATATCGGTATAGATATCTTCCAAAGATTTCTGGCCACTCGATTTGATCAGCTGATCCCACGCCATCGCAGGGATAGAAATCGGAACCACACCAAGTGACAATAGTTCCTGCCGAAGTAAGCGCTCACCTAGACGAGCCGACTCTTCATTTTGAACGGTCTTCAGGAAGTGACGAATCTTGCTCCGCGCCCTGCCTGTTTTTACATAGCTTAACCAGACCGGATTCGGGTTGGTCTGCTTCGAAACAATAACCTCTACCAGATCACCATTGCGCAGCTCTGTTCGCAACGGCGCCAATTCGTGGTTGATTCGCGCTGCCGAACAATGATGGCCGACATCCGTATGCACCGCATAAGCGAAATCGACCACCGTGGCCCCACGCGGCATCGCCATGATCTTGCCCTTGGGGGTAAAGACGTAGACCTCATCCGGGAAGAGATCAATTTTTACATTCTCAAAGAACTCGGCTGAATCGCTGGTCTGCATTTCCAGCAGGGACTGCAGCCACTTGTGCGTCTTGATCTGCAGGTCTGCGCCACTGTCTTCAATATCTTTGTAGAGCCAGTGCGCCGCAACGCCTTCCTGCGCCACGTTATGCATGTCGCGAGTGCGGATTTGGGCTTCAACCGGCGTACCGTAAGGGCCAATCAGCGTGGTATGCAGCGATTGGTAACCGTTCGCCTTGGGAATCGCAATATAGTCCTTGAACTTACCGGGAACCGGCTTGAACAGCGCATGCAGTGCCCCCAACGCAAGGTAGCAGGTCGGCACATTCTCAACAACAACGCGGAAACCATAAATATCGAGCACCTGCGAGAAGGAGAGGTGCTTGTCCTGCATTTTGGAATAAATCGAATACAGGCTCTTCTCACGGCCAAACACATCCGCTTTCAAACCCGCTGAGACCAGCTTGCCTTTGATCCCTTCGAGAATCTGCGTCAGCAACTCGCTGCGATTACCCCGTGCTGAGCGCAAAGCCTTGGCCAGCACTTCGGCGCGATGCGGATGAATCAGACGAAAGGAAATATCCTGCAATTCGCGATACAGCTTGTTCAGACCCAGACGCAGCGCGATCGGCGCATAAATATCCAGCGTCTCACGGGCGATTCGCCGCCGCTTGTCGGGCCGCATGGCCGACATGGTCTGCATGTTGTGCTGACGATCGGCGAGTTTGATCAGCACGACGCGCAAATCACGCGCCATCGCCATCAGCATCTTACGGAAATTTTCGGCCTGCGCCTCCTCGTAGGAGGCAAATTCCATTTTGTCGAGCTTGGAAAGGCCATCGACCAGTTCGGCCACTTCCTTGCCAAACTTTTCAGCCAACTCTTGCTTGGTCGTGCCGGTATCTTCCAGCACATCGTGCAGCAAGGCTGCCGCAATCGCGTCGGCATCCATTCGCCATTCAACGACGGCGCCAGCAACAGCGAGCGGATGCGTAATGTAGGCCTCGCCCGACATGCGAGTCTGACTCGCATGGGCGCTGGCGGCATAAGCGTATGCCGCCTTGATCCGTTCTACATCAACAGGAAGAAGATAGTCGAGGCTATCGAGAAAAACCCGGTACGCGGGTTCCTCGTGGGTGGGCGGTAGTGATGACGGCGCAGGATCCATCAGTGTTTACCGCCCGAATCGTCAGGACTGACCGCGATTCAATACTTCAATACCGATCTTGCCTGCGGCCATTTCACGCAGGGCAATAACGGTCGGCTTGTCACGCTCCGCCTCAACCAGCGGCGTTGCGCCATTGGCAATCTGACGGGCGCGATGCGCCGCAGCCAGTGTCATCTGGAAGCGATTAGGAATACGTTTCATACAATCATCAACGGTTACGCGAGCCATTTAAAACCTCAAATCAAATCATTCTTGCAAAAAGGGCCGCGTGACGCGCACGCTGGACCCCAAGACTCAGGCCGGAGGCACGCACTACTGCACGCAAATCGTCCAGCGCCTGGTCCAACTGGTCGTTAATAATAACATAGTCGAATTCCCCGACATGGCGCATCTCGGCCTGCGCCGCCGCCAGACGCCGGTCAATCACCTCGCTGCTGTCAGTACCGCGCCCAACCAATCGGCGAGTCAATTCCTCCATCGACGGTGGCATGATGAAGATACCGATCGCCAAAGGGAACAAAGCCCGCACCTGCTGCGCGCCCTGCCAGTCAATCTCAAGCAGAACATCACTACCTGCTTCAAGCTGGTCAGCAATCCATTTTTTTGAAGTGCCGTAATAATTGCCATGCACCTCCGCCCACTCAAGAAACTCCTGACGGGCAATCATGGCTTGAAACTCGGCCTGATCGACAAAATGGTATTCGCGCCCATTCTGCTCACCAGTTCTTGGCCCCCGCGTGGTAAAAGAAATTGATAGGCGAACCGCCGCTTCCTTTTCCAGCAGCATGCGAACCAGTGTGGTTTTACCGGCACCGGAAGGTGCAGCGACAACGTAGAGATTTCCAGCCATAGTCTTTCCCAGTCAGCTAAGGTTATAACCAGTCATCAGCCACCTGCGCCAATCCTGATAATGCCATCATAAAAAAATATTGCGGCAACGTCATGCAGAAAATCAGTCCCGTATAAAAATAGCCCAACATCAAGCGCAGCCCCACAGACAATCGACCCACAATGACCCTACTGAACCAACTACACCGCGATATCGACATTCGCGTCCATACCATCCGCCAACATCAGCCTGACTGGCTTTGTAGCAAGGGTTGTGACACCTGCTGCCGTCGACTCGCCGAAATCCCACAACTCACCGAAGCCGAGTGGCGCTTGCTACAGGAAGGCTTGAACGCGCTCGCCCCTGAACATCTTGATGAAATCCGCGAAAAGACCAAGGCACTGGCCAATCAAACATCGCGCCCCATCATCTGCCCGATGCTCGACCCAGGCACCGGTGCCTGCCCGGTGTACGCCCAGCGCCCGGTCGCCTGTCGAACCTACGGCTTCTACGCACAACGCGACCAGGGGCTTTACTGCCAGGACATTAAATCACTGGTTGATGCTGGCGCGCTGGTAGATGTTGTTTGGGGCAATCATGACCATATTGATCGCCAGCTCAGGCTGTCAGGAGAAAGTCTGAATTTGACTGAATGGTTCGTGCGCTGGGATGCCGAAAAAAACCAGATCAGCAAATAAAAAGCCCGCTACGCGAGCGGGCTTGCCCCCCAAACACTGACGCTTATTCCAAGTTCTGAATCTGCTCGCGCATTTGCTCGATCAGCAATTTCAAATCCATCGCCGCCTGAGAAACCTCGGTAATCGCTGACTTTGAACCGAGGGTATTGGCTTCGCGATTCAGTTCCTGCATCAGGAAATCGAGTCGCTTCCCGCTGGCACCGCCTTTTTTCAGCACACGCTCTACTTCATCGAGGTGGGCATTGAGTCGGGTAATTTCTTCGGCGACATCAATCCGGGTCGCAAATACGGCAACTTCCTGAAGGATGCGATCATCGCTGGCATTTCCCAGCGCTTCTTGCAAACGCTGGCGCAGCTTTTCGGTAAATAATTGCTGCGCTTCAGGAATGCGTGGTGCAACTTGGCGGACAATTTCACGAATGGAATTAACCCGGTCGAGAATCATCGTCGCCAGCTTTTCGCCTTCGCGTACCCGACTGGCGGTGAAGTCATCCAGCGCCTCGCGGGCCAGCGCCATGACTTGCGGGGCCATTGCGGCAAAGTCCAGACTTTGATCACCAAACATGCCGGGCCAACGCAAGACATCATTAACGGTCAGCGGCTTCGCTTCGGGCATTTCACTACGTACCCGGTCGCTCAGATTTTTCAGCGTTGCCAGCAAATCAGCGTTGAGATCAAGCTGCTCAGCCTTGGCTGAAGAGGCATTGAAGGACAGCCGGCATTCGACTTTTCCTCGTGACATTTTGGAGGACAGTAACTCGCGCAGCGGCAATTCGAGGCTACGCAACTCTTCATTGACCCGGAAGTGAAAATCCAGATAGCGGGAGTTAACGCTTTTTAGTTCAATTTGCAGCGATCCACGCTCGATATCGCGTGCTTTTACTGCATAACCAGTCATACTACTAATCATTATTGGGTTTCTCCGGCTTTACAGGCCGGACAACACGCCCGAAAATGCCTGAAACTGCATCTTAACCGCGAGCTCCATGGCGCCACAAGCCAACCAGCCTTTACCTAACGGCCACGCCCTCGAAGAGTACACCATCGACCACCAGCTCTCGCTCGGTGGGTTTTCGATCGTCTACCTCGCGACCGACCAAAATGGCAAGCAGGTGGCGATCAAGGAATATATTCCCAATAGTCTGGCTTTGCGCTGTTCGGGCCAAACCAAACCGGAGGTTGCTGCCGAACACCTTGGCGCCTTCCGCTACGGCATGAAGTGCTTTTTTGAAGAAGGCCGAGCGCTGGCCAAGCTGTCTCACCCCAACGTGATTCGCGTGCTGAATTTCTTCCGCGCCAACGACACGGTTTATCTGGTCATGGAATACGAACACGGGCGAACGCTGCACGAATTTATCCAGAAGCATCAGGGGCATATTTCGGAGCGCTTCATTCGCGGCGTGTTCACCCGCATGCTTAATGGCCTGCGCGAGGTCCATTCGCACAAACTACTTCATCTTGACCTCAAACCTTCGAATATTTACCTGCGCTCAGACAACACGCCCGTGCTGATCGACTTTGGTGCAGCAAGGCAAACCTTGCTGACCGACCAACCCATGCTGAAGCCAATGTACACGCCGGGTTTTGCCTCACCTGAGCATTACGGCACACGCAAAGACCTCGGCCCGTGGAGCGACATTTATAGTGTGGGCGCTTCAATGTACGCCTGCCTCGCCGGCTACGCTCCACAGGCAGCGGACGAGCGCCTTAAGAAAGACACGCTGATCCCAGCCATGGTGCAATGGGAAGGTCAGTTCTCAGACCGCATGTTGGAAATCATCGACTGGTGTCTGAACCTCAATCATCTTTACCGACCCCAGAGTGTTTTTGCCTTGCAAAAAGCACTGGTCGAAACCGTCACCCCTCCCACCCCAAAAGCTGACCCCAACTGGCTGGGCCGGGTAGTCAACAAATTCAGGAAACTCAACTGATGAGATTTACGATTTATCAGGACAGCCGCCAGGGCGGCCGAGCCAACAACGAGGACAGAACCACTTGTTGTTACTCACGCGATGCTCTGCTGATGGTTGTCGCCGATGGTATGGGCGGCCATCACTATGGAGAGATTGCTGCCCAGATTGCAGTCCAGACACTAGCCGATGCCTTTCAGCGTGAAGCCCGGCCCCTGCTCGCCGACCCCTTCCGCTTCCTGCAGAAGAGCATGACGAATGCGCATCATGCCATTCTCGATTACACCGCCCAACACAAACTCAAAGACACTCCGCGCACAACCTGTGTCGCCTGCATTGTTCAGGACAACGTTGCCTACTGGGCGCACACCGGTGACTCGCGGCTATTTCTGATGCGTGATGGCAAAGTCATTTCCCAAACCAAAGACCATTCGCGGGTTCGCCTGCTGATGGAAGAAGGGATGATCACCGAGGCGCAAGCAGCCGTTCACCCTGATCGCAACAAAATTTACAGCTGCCTCGGTAGCCCGACCCCACCGGAAATCGAATTCAGCCGCAAAACACCGCTACTCCACGGCGATATCGTCCTGCTCTGCACCGATGGTCTGTGGGGTGTTATTTCCGGGGAACAGATGGCGGTTCCGCTCAAAGGCGCCAATATTCTGCAAGCCATTCCAATGCTGCTGAATCAGGCCGAAGCCCGTGGCGGCCCGCATGGCGACAATCTTTCCGTGGTTGCTGTGCGCTGGGAAGACAACTATGTCGAACCCTCACATGGTTCGATCTCTACCCAATCCATGACCCAGCACGAAGTCACCACACGCCTCGACGCCTTTGGCCGCAACCCGGCCTACAAGAGCGATCTGAGCGAAGATGAAATTGAAAAGGCGATTGAGGAAATCCGCAACGCCATCGACAAATACAACCCGAAAAAACCAGGACAATAAGCATGCGCCCCAGCCAACGCCAAGCCGACCAACTACGTACGGTTCGCATTACCCGTAACTTCACCCGCCACGCTGAAGGCTCGGTGCTAATCGAAATGGGTGATACCCGCGTCCTGTGCACCGCGAGCGTTGAAGAAAACGTCCCGCCCTTTCTGCGCGGCAAGGGCAAAGGCTGGGTCACTGCCGAATACGGCATGCTGCCCCGCGCCACCCACACC
>CAYRBE010000059.1:0-11715 GCA_964422345.1 uncultured Dechloromonas sp. | reverse complement strand
GGGCTTTTAATCCATTTCCCGGTGCGCAGGCTCAAATGAATGGTCAGACCATCAAGTTATGGACCGGCAAACCCGTGGCCGGGCAAGGCCAAATTGGCGAGATTCTCACAGTCGACCGGAACACTATTGTTGTTGCCTGTGGTGAAGGCGCTTTGGCGATTACTGAGTTGCAAAAAGCCGGCGGTAAACGTTTGCCAGTACAACAGTTTCTCGCCGGCAATCCACTCAAGGCCGGTGATCGCTTCGATCTTTCTGCCTGATTTTTGCTCAATCAGGCAGCGCGTAGCGCGGCTGGGGGTAGGGTGCCGACTACGGCCAGGCTGGGGCGTTCGCCTTCTTTCTGGTGGCGCAGGGTGAGATAGCGCAGGCAGGTGACGCGGAGGAAAGAGGCAAAATTTTCAACCTCGCCGCGATAGGCTTCGATTTCGTCATAGAGCTTGGCGATCAGCTGGTTGGTGCTCATCCCTTCATTGCCCGCCAACTCGGCCAGAATGTCCCAGAACAGATTTTCCAGCCGGATTTTGGTTACGAAACCATGAATGCGGATCGAGCGTGAACGCGACTCATAAAGCATGGGGTCTGCCTTGACGTAGATTTCACACATGTAGCCTCCTGAGTGAGAACGGGCAGGCCATATCTCGACGCTGCCCGGATAGCATATCAAAGTGAAATGCGGGTGCCGAGTAATTGTAGGAATTTGGCCAGCCAGTCGGGGTGTGCCGGCCAGGCAGGGGCGGTGACCAGATTGCCATCGACGTGGGCTTGATCAACCGGAATATCAACGTATTCCCCGCCCGCTGCTTTGACCTCAGGGCTGCAGGCCGGGTAGGCGCTGCAAGCTCTGCCATTTAGGACGCCGGCAGCGGTCAGTAGTTGAGCACCATGGCAGATGGCGGCAATCGGTTTTTTCGTGCTGGCGAAGTGCTGAACCATGGCCAGCACTTCTGGGTTAAGCCGGAGATATTCTGGAGCGCGTCCGCCCGGTATAACCAGTGCATCGTAGTCCTCAGCCTTGATCTCGGCGAAACTCGCGTTGAGCGTGAAATTGTGGCCAGGTTTTTCGCTGTAGGTCTGATCGCCTTCGAAATCATGGATTGCGGTACGTACAAATTCACCGGCTTTTTTGCCCGGGCAGACCGCGTGAACGGTGTGTCCAACCATTAGTAATGCCTGAAACGGCACCATGGTTTCGTAGTCTTCGGTGTAGTCACCAGTCAGCATCAGAATTTTTTTGGCAGTCATCATTGTCTCCGTTGTATTTGAGGTCGCCGGGCAAATGCCTGAGGCGCACCTTCATTGTCGGGACAATTTATGGTCAGCGGGTAGTAGCCGGTTGCTACCTGTTTACTTGCTAAGCTGGCCGCGTTTGACTCGGGTTTGCTCGGCGTGTTGTGGCTCAAAGCGGGCGATTACTTCGGCGAACAAAGCTTCGGCCTGCTGACTGTTATCGCCACTGAAATTACAGACATAGACATCGAGCGTCACGCTGGAGATTTCCGGCCAGGTGTGAATTGCCAGATGCGACTCAGCGAGGACAACCGTGCCGGTGACGCCAGCCGCTTCGCCGGCGGCATTATTGAAACTGTGAAAGAGTTGGCCAACGACAGTCAGGCCATGCCGTTTGCAGGCATCGACACAATAGACTTCCAGCCGTGATGAATTGAGCAACAGGTCCGGTGGACACTGGCATTGGTGGAGATCAGCGATTAGGTGCAGGCCGTTCATGGGCTAATTTTAGGGCGTTTCACGTGAAACGCGCTGGCTAAAAATGCTTTCGAGCAGCCAGCCCAGACGGTAACCTGCTGCGACAATTTGCTGGTTAGCGATTTGTTTGGCTTGCTGATGAAAGCTTTCGCTGATTATCGGCAACAGTGAGCCGACGCTTTCAGGGTAAGCCTTGGCCAGTAATTGATGGCTTTCAGTCCGCCAGAGTGCAACGTTCCCCTTGGTAGGTGGTGGATAGTTTTCGGTCAGGCGGGCGGCATTTGCATTCAGGCGCTTGCCGCGCAACCACGGTGGGCCGGGCAGGTCATCCCAGTAAACATGCAGGCTGGAAAAAGGTAGCCGCGTGTTGAATGGATTTTCTATTTCGACCCGATTCCCGCCTTCGTCACCGTGGCGACCGACATGCAGCGGCTGATGAATGTCGCCGACCAGGTGAATCAGCCAGGGCAAGGCGTATGAAATTTGCTCTTTTTCGGCTGTCCACCGTAGCACTCGGCTAAGGCGTTCAATTTGGCGGTCTAATTCGCCAGAATGAATCTTGCCGTCTTTGTCGAGGTCAACGTAATGCCAGTTCGTATGGCGATCAGTGTCGGGAAATCCTGCCACTTCGTTGGTTTTCGGTTCGCGACCGGCGCTGTAAAAGCGCGGATCCTTGCGGATATCGTCTGGCCAGGTTGATGCTTCGGCAAAAATATCGGCTGCTTCATCTGTTTTCGCCCTGCTAACCCAGTGCTCATAGTCCGGGTGGTGGCTCAGGGCGGTATGAATCAAGTCTTGATGAGCGGGTGAAATCTGTTGCCAGGCAATGCTTGCGGTGAGGCGATGTCCGGCTCCATTCCAAGCGTGCGCCAGGACGGGAGATAAAACAAAGCAGAGGCTCAGAATGAATCGACGCATTGCGACATTATGCCGCGTGCGATAATCAGCGCCTATGTCCAGATTACCTATCGATTCCCTGGCTTTTGCCCTGTTGCAAGCCGCCCGTATCAACGCTGCCGTTTCCGCCGGGCAAAGCCTCGCTGACGGTATGCTGTCCCGCGTTGATTCCCTTGCCCGTCCAGCCGTGCAGGATCTGGTTTATGGCAGCCTGCGCTGTTACGGACGAGGTGACTTTTTTCTCGGTCGTTTGTTAAGCAAGCCTTTGGCTGATACCGAAGTCCGGATGCTTTTGTTGGTCGCAATCTACCGTCTTGAGACTCGCCCGGATGCAGCGCATACGGTCGTCGATCAGGCCGTTGTCGCGGCTACTGAATTGGCCGGAGGTAATTTCAAAGGTTTGGTGAATGGGGTTTTGCGCAACTTTTTGCGTCAGCAGGCTGAGTTGCTTGCAGCGCTTGCTGCCGACCCCCTCGCATCGAGTCAGCATCCTGATTGGTGGTTGGCCGAATTGCAGGCCGCTTGGCCAAATGACTGGCAAAGTATTGTTGCGGCAGGCAATGGCCCGCCGCCCATGGCGCTACGGGTCAACCGGCGACGGATCAGTCGAAATGAGTATCTGCAGCGGCTTGAGGCCGAAAATATCAAAGCGACGCCGGTTGGCGATGTTGGTTTGATGCTGGAAAAACCGGTTTCAGTCGATCGCCTACCGGGTTTCGCCGTAGGGCTGGTTTCGGTTCAGGACCCCGGCGCTCAATTGGCTGCCAAGTTACTCAATCCAGCACCGCGGAGCAGGGTGCTTGATGCCTGCGCTGCGCCGGGTGGAAAGACTGCGCATCTGCTGGAGTGTGCCGATCTCGATATGCTTGCAATGGACCTCAAGCCGGCGCGTTGCCGTCGTGTGACTGATAATCTTGACCGATTGGGGTTGTCCGCCGGGATCAAGGCAGCCGATTGCAGCAAACTAAATACCTGGTGGGATGGTCGTTTCTTTGACGCGGTGCTGGCTGATGTGCCATGTACGGCGAGTGGCGTAGTGCGGCGCAATCCGGATAGCAAGTGGCTACGTCGGCAGTCCGATATCGCTAGTTTTGCCGGGGCTCAATTTAAAATTCTTGAAGCCTTGTGGCAGGTTGTTCGTCCTGGGGGTAAGCTGCTTTACGTGACTTGTTCCGTTTTTCCAGCCGAAAACTCGGTACAGATTTCACAGTTTCTAGCTCGCCATTCAGAGGCGAATCGTCGTCACGAAGAGCAGCTTTTACCTACTGCTGAGCATGATGGTTTTTACTACTGCTTACTCGAAAAAAATGCTTGAACAGCTACGCCGGTGGCTGATGCTGCTGGTTTGTCTGCCGGCTTTGGCGTGGGCGGCTGAGATTGAGATCATTGATCCTCAGATCCTTGCGACTGAGGATGGCTATGCTGTATCGGCGAATTTCAAATTCGAACTGAATCAACGGCTGGAAGATGCCGTTTCAAAAGGCCTGACGCTACATTTTGTCGCTGATTTTGAAATGACTCGGGGGCGTTGGTATTGGCTTGACGAAAAAATTGTCACCCGCAGTCAGGACTATCGTCTTTCATATCATGCATTAACCCGGCAGTACCGGGTTTCAACCGGCGGGCTGCATCAGTCGTTCTCGTCACTGAGCGAAGCGTTGGCCATGCTTTCCCGTCTCCGGGCCTGGGTTGTTGCAGAGAAAGATGCTGCAATTCGTCCCGGTGAGCCTTATCAAGCCGCTTTGCGTCTGCGCCTCGACATCACACAGTTACCTCGGCCCTTTCAAATTACCTCACTGGGTAACAAGGATTGGAATCTGGCCTCTGACTGGAAAGTCTGGCCGGTGACGCTGCCGCCATTGACGGTGGACGCCAAATGAAGCGGATCGTTGCAGCAAGTGGTACTTTCGCTGCGGCAATTGGCGGCATTCTGTGGTTTTTGCTGCTCATGTCTACGGCCGCGGATACGGTGATTTTTTCCCGTAACTATCCCTTGCTGATCGGGCTGAATATTGTGCTTGCCGTTGCCATGGTGTCCTTGGTTGGCTGGCAGTTGCGCGCCTTGTGGCGGGACTATCAGGCGCAGGTTTTCGGGGCAAAGCTAAAGTTACGATTGATGCTGATGTTCGGGTTGATCGCTGTGCTACCCGGTGCGCTGGTTTATGGCGTATCGGTGCAGTTTGTCACACGTTCGATTGAAAGCTGGTTTGATGTACGCGTTGAGAAAGCGCTGGAGTCTGGCTTGCATCTCGGGCGCTCGGCGCTTGATTCATTGTTGCTCGATCTGGGGGGCAAGGCCCAGAACATGGCCACCGAACTGTCTGATATTCAGGAGGCTTCGCGGCGTTCAGCGCTGTTGCGTTTGCGTGAGGAACGCGGGGTGCAATCTGCTGCGCTGTTTTCGGTGGGTGGGCAGTTGTTATCGAGCGCAACGGGGGAGTTGAACAGTTTGTTGCCTGATCTACCGACCCAGGCTCAGCTCAAGCAGGCGCGGAATGCTCGGGGGGTCAGCACGGTTGAGGGAGATGGCGGAAAACTTTATTTGCGCGTGTTGATGCCGGTGGCGGCGCGGGATGTTTTTGAAGAGCCGCGTATTTTGCAGCTGATCAACCCCGTACCGCCGAATCTGGCCCAGAATGCCGACGATGTGGAGGCGGTTTATCGTGATTACCAGGAGCTTCAGCTGGCGCGCGACGGGCTGACTCGGATTTATGCTTTGACCCTGACGCTGACGGTATTAGTCGCGTTGTTTGGCGCTTTCGCGCTGGCTTTTTTGATGGCCCGCCGGCTGGTTGCGCCGCTCTATATTTTGGCTGAAGGCACGCAGGCGGTGGCTCAGGGTGACTTTTCGCCGCGTGAAGCAGTTTATAGCGGTGATGAACTCGGTGTTTTGACCCAGTCTTTTAATCAGATGACCCGGCAATTGAATGATGCCCGCCGTGAAACCGAGCGCCACCGGGCCGAGCTTGAGTCGGCGCGGGGGTATCTGGAATCAATTTTGGCTAATCTGTCCGCCGGGGTTTTGGTATTTGACCGGAACTTTGTCTTGCGTACGGTCAATGAAGGCGCATTAACCATACTGAGTGATGATTTTGTTGGCTTGATCGGTGAAACGGTTGAGGGTTGGGCGCGCCAGAATGTATTGGGCGAATTTATCCGGCAACATTTTGCCGAAACGGATGAAGTTGAGTGGCAGGCTCAGATTGAACTTGATCGACCGAATGGCATGCCGCAGGTCCTGTTGCTACGTGGTTCGCGTTTGCCGGAAGCGAGTGGCGGGGGCGATGTCGTGGTCTTTGATGATGTGACCCGAATTACTGCGGCCCAGCGTAGCGCGGCGTGGGGTGAAGTGGCCCGGCGTCTGGCCCATGAAATCAAGAACCCTTTAACGCCGATTCAGCTTTCTGCTGAACGCCTGCAATTCAAATTGGCCGACAAACTGAGCAATGGCGATGCCGACATGCTGGCCCGCGGAACGCAGACCATCATTAATCAGGTGCAAGCAATGAAGCGGATGGTCGATGATTTCCGTGACTATTCACGCTTGCCGGCACCGGTTTTGGCGCCGCTGGATTTGAATGAGCTGGTCGGTGAGGTGCTTGGCTTGTATGAAAGCTCTTCAGCGGCACTGAATATTTCACTCGGTGAGGCCTTGCCGCCGGTGTTCGGTGATGCCACACAATTGCGCCAGATCATCCATAACCTCTTGCGTAACGCTGAAGATGCACTGGAAGGTCGTCCCGATGCGGTGATTGATTTGGCAACTTCAGCGAATGGGCGTTATGTTCAGCTCTTGATCGGCGACAATGGCCCTGGCTTCCCGAGTGAGCTTCTGCCCCGGATATTTGAACCCTATGTCACGACCAAGGCGCGGGGTACCGGCCTTGGTTTGCCAATAGTGAAAAAGATTGTTGAAGAACATTTGGGTACTATTGAAATTAGTAATGCACCTGAAGGCGGCGCACGAATTGCGATCCGCCTACCTCAGGTGAAGGAGGAGGAAGCCAAGCATGGCAATCATTCTGGTCGTTGATGATGAAGTTGGTATCCGCGAACTGCTCTCGGAAATATTGATCGACGAGGCATACGATGTTCGTCTGGCTGAAAATGCCGGCGCGGCCCGGCGTATTCGTAACGAATTGCGCCCCGATCTGGTTTTGCTCGATATCTGGATGCCCGATATGGATGGCATCTCTCTACTTAAAGAGTGGCACGCTGCCGGGCATTTAAATATGCCGGTAGTGATGATGTCGGGTCACGGCACGATCGATACGGCGGTTGAAGCAACCAAATTTGGCGCCTTTGATTTCCTTGAGAAACCGATTGCGCTGCAAAAATTGCTATCTACGGTTCAAAAGGCGCTTAAACACGATACTCAGCTTCAGCGCTTGCCCTTAACGCTTGATGCTTTTGGACGTTCGAGTTTCATCAAGGAATTCAAACGCCGGCTTGAGCAAGCTGCTGCCAAAGCACCCGTATTGTTGCTGAAAGGTGCGACCGGCGGCGTTGCTGAAATTTGTGCGCGAACCTTGCAGCCACCCCGTGCTCCTTGGCTTGATTTATCTACTGTGAGCAGCGCCCTGACTCAGGAGATGCTCGAAAAAATCAGTGGTGGCATTCTCTTTGTTCCCGATCTTGCGGTGCTCGGCAAGATGCAGCAGATGAATCTGGGGTATGCGGTTGATCGTCTCGAAAAGTTGAATTTGCAGTTGATTGCGGCGACTGCGGTGCCACTCACCAGCCTTGGCGAGGCCGGCTGGGATAACAAGCTGTTGGTTAAGCTCGGTGAAATTTGGGTTGCCATGCCGTCGTTGGTGGGTCATGCCGATGAACTTCCGGAAATTGCCAGTTTGTTGCTGACCAATTTTGTTGAACGGGGTGAAGTTCAGCCTCGGCGGTTTTCAACTGGGGCGTTGAATGCCTTGCGCAGTTTGCCCTGGAAAAGCTTGCCGGAGGCGAGTTGGGTCGATTTGTACATGCTGGTCAAGAATTTGGCGCTGACCGCGCTCGATGAAGAGATTTCAGCCGATGATGTTAAACGCGTTATGCCGCAAGAGGCTGCGGCGAGTCGCGAGTTGGTTTCATTGTTGCCCTTGTTTGATCAGCCTTTGCGCGAGGCGCGCGACGCCTTTGAAAAAATGTATTTTGAACACCACCTTCGGCTTGAGGGTGGGAATATGACCAAATTGGCTGATCGCTCGGGGCTGGAGCGGACACACTTGTATCGCAAGTTAAAGCAGCTTGATGTAAAACTCGGCAAGCGTAACGAAGAATAATTCGCGTCCGAACTTCTGAGCTTTGGGTTGTAGGGGGGAATATGAAAGTCATCATTCTGGGCGCAGGCCAAGTTGGCGCCAGCGTGGCTGAAGGTCTGGTCTCTGAAGAAAACGACATCACGATTGTGGATCGGGATGCAGCGCGTTTGGCTGAGTTGCAGGACAGGCTTGACCTTAGAACCATAGTTGGTGACGCAGCGACGCCTTCAGTCTTGCGGCAGGCCGGGGCGGATGACGCCGATATGTTGATTGCCGTCACCCAAAGCGATCATGCAAATCTGGTTGCCTGCAAGCTGGCGCATAGCGTATTCAATGTGCCAACCCGTGTTGCGCGGCTGCGCTCCAAAGATTTTTTAGAAGACGAAAGCCTGCTTGCGCCGGAGAATTTCGCAGTCGATTTTGCGCTTTGCCCGGAACAGGTCATTACTGACTATATCCAGCGTCTCATTGAATTTCCCGAAGCCTTGCAGGTGTTGAACTTTGCCCGGGGGCGGGTCAGTTTGGTGGCAGTACGTGCCTACGAAGGTGGATTATTGGTCGGCAAACCGATCAAGGAAATGCGAACTTTATTACCGTTCGGTATGGATGCCCGGATTGCCGCAATATTCCGTCATGATCAGGCAATATTCCCGGAAGGCGATACCGTGGTTGAAGCGGGTGATGAGGTATTTTTGCTCGCTGCTGCCGAACATATTCGCCCGGTCTTGCGACAACTGCGTCGGATGGCGCAGCCGGTTGAAAGAATCATGATTGCCGGCGGGGGCAATATTGGCTTGCGGGTCGCCAAAAAGCTTGAGAAGCGATATGAAATCAAGCTGATAGAAGGCCGCCGGGAGCGTGCTGAGCATTTGGCTAATGAGCTTGATAAGACGCTAGTCTTGTTGGGCGATGCGACCGACGAAGATTTGCTTGAGGAAGAAAACATCGTTGAGATGGACCTTTTTCTGGCGTTGACCAATGACGAAGAAGACAACATCATGGCCGGCAGCCTGGCCAAGCGCATGGGTTGCAAGCGGGTGGTGGCACTGATTAATCGTCGTGCCTATGCTGAAATGATCGAAGGCGGGCCGATTGATATTGGTATCTCACCGGCTCAGGTGTCGATCGGTACCTTGCTGGCTCACGTGCGTCAGGGCGACGTGGCAGAGGTTCACTCTTTGCGCCGGGGAGCGGCCGAAGCGCTGGAAATTGTGGCGCATGGCGATGCCAAGACATCGAAAGTTATTGGCAAAAGGATAGACCAGATTGCTTGGCCGCATGGCGTAACTGTCGCAGCCTTGGTGCGTAATTTCGATCAGACGGTCATAGTCGGCCAAACAGATGACTGGACTGCCATTACCCGCCACGGTGAAGTGGTGATCGCTCACCACGACACGGTGATTGAGCCCGAAGATCATGTGATTGTCTTTTGTACCCGCAAGAAACTGGTCAAGAAAGTCGAAAAGCTGTTCCAGGTTGGTTTTCATTTTCTTTAAGGGGCGGAGATGACACGTTTTGCCCCGGTTTATCGCGCCCTTGGCATGATCATCATGCTCTTTGCGCTGACCATGCTTGCCCCACTGATTCTGTCGTATGTTGTAGATGACGGGGCGCAAGCGGTTTATGACGAAAGTTTCGCCCTGACCATGTTGTCAGGAGCTTTCCTTTGGTATCGCTACCGTCATTGCAAACGCGAACTGAATATTCGCGACGGCTTTCTCATGGTCGTTCTGGTGTGGACGGTTTTGCCGGCGTTTGCAGCCATTCCGTTAATGCTGCACCTGGGGATCAGCCATACCGATGCCTACTTTGAAACAGTTTCAGGGCTGACTACTACCGGTTCTACGGTGCTTTCGAATCTTGATACCTTGCCGATGTCGATTAATCTTTGGCGTCATGAACTGGTCTGGATTGGTGGCATGGGGCTGATTGTTCTGGCCATTGCGATCCTTCCGCTATTGGGTATTGGTGGTCGCCAGATGTTCAAGGCTGAAACGCCCGGCCCAATGAAAGATGCCAAGATGACCCCGCGTATTGCCGAGACGGCCAAGGGCTTGTGGATGGTTTATCTCGGTGTTTCTGTGGCCTGCATTCTTGGTTTTCGCTGGGCCGGGATGTCGTGGTTTGATGCGGTTTGTCACGCTTTTTCAACGATGGGGCTGGGTGGTTTTTCAACCCATGATGCCAGTTTTGGTTTCTTTGACTCCCCAGCGATTGAAGCGGTTGCTATCGTTTTCATGCTCATTGCCGGGATGAATTTTGGTACCTTGTTTCTCGCAGTTAGTGGGCGCTCGCTTCGTCCGTATATTTCTGATCCAGAGGCTGGGTGGTTTCTTGGTGTGACGCTGCTGAGCATTCTGTTCATTGCGCTCTATATCTGGAAAGATGGCATTTACGCCGATATGGATACGGCACTTCGTCACACTGCATTCAATTTGGTCTCAATTGCCACCACTACCGGCTATGCCAGTGTTGATTACGCTTTGTGGCCAACTTTTGCCCCGTTATGGATGTTGTTTCTGTCGAGTTTTGTGACCAGTGCGGGGTCGACCGGCGGTGGCATCAAGATGATTCGTGCTTTGTTGCTTTACAAGCAGGTTTATCGTGAATTGCTGCGGGCGATGCACCCGAATGCCGTTTATAACGTGCGGATTGGCGGACAGGTGGCGCCTCAGCCAATTCTTTTTGCGGTGTTGGCCTTTGCCTTCATGTACATGGTCAGTGTTGTTTCATTGACGCTGCTGATGTCGTTTACCGGCCTCGATATTATTTCGGCCTTTACCGCCGTGGTCGCCAGCATCAACAACACTGGACCGGGTTTGGGGGTGGTTGGGCCATCGACCACCTATGAGGTATTGGAAGATTTTCAGACCTGGATTTGTATTTTTGCCATGCTCCTTGGCCGTCTGGAAATATTTACGCTATTGGTTGTATTGACCCCGGCCTTCTGGCGGAAGTGACCTGCGGCACAGAAAGGCGGATAATTCCGTCTTTCCGATTTTCTGGCGGAGTGCCCCCGTGAGCCGACCCAAGAACGATACCTTCCTGCGTGCCCTTCTCAAAGAGCCGACCGAATACACCCCGCTTTGGCTGATGCGTCAGGCTGGGCGTTACCTGCCGGAATACTGCGAAACGCGTAAACGCGCCGGCAATTTCCTGAATCTGTGCAAATCACCGGCGATGGCCTGTGAAGTGACACTGCAGCCGCTGGCTCGCTACGACCTAGATGCAGCGATTCTTTTTTCAGATATTTTGACCGTGCCGGATGCGATGGGCCTTGGGTTGTACTTTTCCGAAGGTGAAGGCCCGAAATTCGAGCGTCCCTTGCGTGAAGAATGGGCGATCAACGACCTGACTGCACCGGACCCCAACGTTCATCTGCGCTATGTGATGGATGCGGTTTCTGAAATCCGCCGGGCACTGGATAACTCAGTGCCACTGATCGGCTTCTCCGGCAGCCCTTACACGCTGGCTTGCTACATGATCGAGGGTCAGGGTTCGAGCGATTTCCGCCACATCAAGGGCATGCTTTATAAGCGCCCGGATTTGCTCCACCGTATTCTTTCGGTCACCGCCGATTCAGTGATTTCCTACCTGAATGCCCAGATTGATGCGGGCGCTCAGGCCGTAATGATCTTTGATACCTGGGGCGGCTCGTTGTCCAATGCGGCGTATCAGGAGTTTTCGCTTCAATACATGGAACGCATTGTTGCCGGCCTGAAGAAGGAAAAAGACGGTCAGCGCATTCCGAATATCGTTTTCACCAAAAACGGTGGTCTGTGGCTGGAGAAAATTGCCGCCATCGGCTGCGATGCAGTCGGTCTGGACTGGACGATCGACATCGGTGAAGCGCGTCGCC
>CAYRBE010000058.1:0-11805 GCA_964422345.1 uncultured Dechloromonas sp. | reverse complement strand
GTCAGCGATGCTTCGATACCGATACCAGTAGTTTCCGGGTCGCGCATCTCGCCGACCATGATGATATCTGGGTCGGCGCGCAAGAAAGCTTTCATCACCGTGGCAAAATCCAATCCTGCTTTTTTATTGACCTGAACCTGCTGCAAGCCCTTCTGGGTGATTTCCACCGGATCTTCCGCGGTCCAGATTTTTGTTTCAGGCCGGTTCAGGTAGCCTAGCACCGAATGCAAGGTCGTCGTTTTACCCGACCCCGTCGGGCCGCAGACAAAGAACAGGCCATAGGGCTTTTCGACACACTTGACCAGATTTTCGTGGTTCCTTGGCGACAAGCCGAGCTGATCCAGCTTGATCGGCTCACCAGCGGCCAGAATCCGCATCACGATATCCTCAACCCCGCCCGCAGTCGGAATCGTCGCTACTCGCAACTCAATATCCACCGGACCGTATTTCTTGAACTTGATCTTGCCATCCTGCGGCTTACGTTTTTCGGAGATATCGAGATCACACATGATCTTGATCCGCGTCACCAGCGCCGAACGGTAGGTTGAGGGAATTTCGATGTAATTGACCAACCCGCCATCCTTGCGAAAACGAATGATGGTTTTTTCCTTACCGGGTCGAGGCTCGATATGAATATCGGACGCACCCTGCTGATAGGCTTCAACAATAATCTTATTCACCAGCCGAACCAGTTCGTTGTCCGAAGCGGCTGCGGTGTCATCGCCGCTGGCCTCTGCGTTTTCCTCACTATCCCCCATTCCCGAAAGCAGGTCGTCGACCGAGCCCATATCGGAAATTGCCCCAAAGTACTGGTCCACCGTAGCACTGAACTCGCGCTGAGTTGTCACCCGGTAAACGATCTTGCCTTTGGGGAAAATGTTATTCACCATCCGCGAACTGCGTACCCGCTCAGGGTCCGGAGACACGACGGCAATGCCTTCAGTTGTTTCTTCTAACGGCAACCAGTGGTTTTCATCGACGTACTCCCGCTTGATGTTACGGAGCAGATCGACAGGCTTGATACGTTCCGGGCGCGAGGGTTCATAAGGCACCCCGAAAAACTGACTCAATGCAGCACCAATTGCGGCTGGCTTGACGTTGAAATCCTTGATCAAAACGGCTTCCAGATCCAAACCTTTATTGCGCGCTGCGCGCTGGGCAAGGTCCATCTCACCCGCCGCCATAACGCCATCAGCGATCAAGTAATCATAGCGGGAGCGTGCAACAAATGGTTGATGCTGACGTTGCACAAAGGCAATCGCCAAAGTTTGCGCCAACTCCCCAGCGCCTTCTTCAACCGTGCCTGAAAACGGAATATCCTGTTTATGGTTAATCAGCTGCACGACGCCCAACAATTGGGCCTCAGCATCCACCACCGGCACGACGAGCATCTGTTTTGAGCGATAACCGGTGCGCCGATCAACCTCTTTGAGAAACTGCATGTTCGGGCTGTACTGGTGCAGTTCGACATCATCATAAACGTCACGGATATTGACGCTGGATTTGGTCACCGCAACATAGCCAGCAACACTCTGCTCTGAAATTGGCAGGCGGATGTCCTTGAATGAATTGAGACCCGTCTTGATCTTGGAAACGATCGATTGTTTATCGTCGCCCATGACGTAGATGGTGAGACGATCCGCATTGAACAGATTGCAGATCTCCTGCGACAACTCCAGCATGATTTCGTCAATATTGCTGGTAGCGTGGATCTTATTCGTCACTGTCTGAAGATTTTTCAGAAACAGCAAACGGCTGGCGACATCACTCATCTTCTCTCCAATTGCCCCAGACCGCCCTGTAAATAGCTAGCCTTCACACCATGTTGGGCCAATAAAAACGCGGCCGCTGAACTGCGGCGCCCGCTTTGGCAATAAACAACGTACTCATGTTTTTTGTCGAGCAAACCAATGGCTGAACGAATTTCGTTTAATGGCAGATTGATTGCATGCGGCAAACCATCTTCGTTAAATTCTGCCGGATAGCGAACATCAAGCCAACGCGCGTCTTCTGCCTTTATTTTGCGCTGCGCCTCGTCGTACGAAACAACATGCAATAACGGCGCTTGCAGCAACTGTACAAAGTCGGGTTTAGCCAGACGCAAAAGCGCACCGTCTGTTTTCATGGTTACTTTAGCGTTGCGCCGCGACTCTGAAACCAGCGCCTCTTCACCGAAGGACTCCCCGGCGATAAGTTCGGCCAGCACCACCTCTGCTCCGCCAATCAGCTTACTGACCTCGCAGCGACCAGATTCAATCAGGTAGTAATAATCCCCCGGATCGCCATCACGAATAACGACCTCCCCACGCTTAGCCCTGACCCGCTCAAAGCGTTGCAACAATTCATGAATGTGAGCCGACGGCAATTGCGCCAAAGCACTTGAGGTCAATGCCTGAGCGCTAAACGCACCAGTCATTGCGCTCCACTGGGCTGGATCAGTCTTATCCGTGGCTTTGTGCTGAGCCGCAAATGCCAACTCATCCCAAGTCATCATGATGTCGAGCAGATCAAAATCGAGGCGCAAAATCGATATCTCAGTAATTGCCTTGCTACTTAGGGGCAATACTGTTTTGTATCCAAGCGGCCAATTGGCTATGTCGCAACCGCCAACCAGAACACGCACGCTCTCGTCGGTCAAAACAACCTTTAATTCCCCTGACAATAGATAGATAAATTGCGGATGTGGGTTTTTTTGCGCCAGCGGATCAGTGCCGATCGGCAGGGTTTCAATCTCACACAATGTGGCCAGCTCAGCCAAACGCGTACCAGAAAGCCCACGCACCGGCTCGAGATGGCTCAATACATCAGAGGTCAGTTTCATCTCAGAACTCAAATACTTGGTTGTTCTGCAACATCCGAGGCTGGAAATCACCCAGGCAGCGCTCAATCTCTTCCATAGTCAATTCGATCTGACCCGGTTTCAAGTGCGTAATATGGATATCGCACTCTCGTTCCAGTTTTTGCAGTTCGGATGCCAGCAAATCAGGGCACAAATGCTTGGAAAGCATCGCCAAGCGTTGCTCTCGATTGGAGAAAGCGCACTCAATGATGAGGTATTTGAGATTATCGATTCGGTTAACTGCGCGCCAGAAGGCATCGCAGATGCCCGTATCACCTGAGAAGACTAGGCTCCCCTGCCCGGAATCAAGCCGATAGCCCACTGCCGGCACCGTATGTTCGACCGGTAGCGCAGTAAAAGAGCGGCCATCCAGCGTTGTAGTCTGACCCACTTCAATTGGCTGATAGCGCATGAAGGGCTTATCAAGGCTTGGCAATTCCGAGAAGTCCGGCCAGATCGACCAGTTAAAAATGTGATTGCGCAAAATGGTCAATATAGCCGGCGTACCGTAAACGATCAGAGGCTTGCTCCGACGGTCTGCCACCGTATCAAGCATCAAGGGCAAAGATGCGATGTGATCCAGGTGAGTATGGGTCAAAAACACGTGGTCAATCACGGCTAGCTCGGCAGTCGAAAGATCTGCCAAACCCGTCCCGGCATCAATCAGCACATCGTGATCGACCAGAAGCGACGTCGTCCGCAGATGTCGCCCACCGATACCGCCGCTACAACCCAGAACGCGTAGTTTCATATTATTTTGTCAGATAAGTGGTGACGCCATTCCAGGATTCATCCGGAGGATTTTCCCGCATAGCGACAACATAGTTAGCGTACAGCGAATAGAGTTTGCAATCCGGCGAGCGCTGCTTAAGGTTATAAAGTTGGAGTTCAGCCTGATCCCACTCGCGAGCACGGTATAAGCGTAAGGCATGCTGCCACAGCTTAAGTTCATCGAGCGTAGCGGCATCTAACTCTGCGGTCAGACCAAGCGGTTCATAAATTGATACCGGCTCATCTTTACCTTTGACCTTAACCCGATCCAGCTCACGGAATGCCATATCACTCAGTTTGTTACGAGTCACTTCACCAACCACAATGCCGACGCCGTATTCCTTGGTAATCCCCTCTAGGCGAGAGCCAAGATTCACCGCATCGCCCATCACCGTATAAGACTTTCGTACTGGTGAGCCCATATCACCCACGGTCATCGTGCCGGTATTGACGCCAACCCCAATCTGCAATGGTGGCCAGCCGCGAGCCACAAACTCATCCCCCAAGCCCTTCATCGCCTGCTGCATTTTTAATGCAGTCACAACCGCGTGCCGGGCATGTTCTGAGTCCGCCACGGGGGCACCCCAAAACGCCATAATGGCATCACCGATGTACTTGTCTAGGGTGCCACGCTGAACCCGAACAATATCGGTCATCGCCCCCAGATAAGTGTTGATTAAGTGAGCCAGCTCTTTCGGGTCCATTCCCTCTGACAGAGTGGTAAAGCTGCGAATATCAGAGAACAGCACCGTCAATTCCTCGTTGCGTCCCTCCATGCTGTAGCTTTCCGGATTCTTCGCCATTTCATCAACCAGTTCCGGCGGCACATATTGCCCAAACAGCTCGGCAAATTGTCGTTTGGTTCTTGATTCAACGAAGAAGCCCCACGACATATTTGAACCGTAAAGCATGACCAGAATCAGGAATACCAGCGAGGCCAGCGGCAGAACCATATTCCCCACTTGCCAGAGTGCCAGATTAATTGCCATCACAATAAACAGTGTGGTCATCGCCAGAACAGTTGCCCACAAAGGGGAGAGGAGTGGCAATAACACAGCGAGTAATCCGCCAAAAACCAGATGCTGCAAGACATCAATAGCCAGCACATAGCCCGGCTTTTCCTTCACAGCGTCGTTCAGCATGCCGGCAATCAAATTCGCATGCACCTCTACTCCAGGGTAAGCCGCCCCCACCGGCGTCGCTCGCAAATCCATCAAGCCGGGTGCTGTTGTGCCAACCAACACAACGCGCCCCTTCATTTGCTCAGGATCAACCCGCCCCTTCAAAACATCTGCAGCAGAAATGTAGGGGAAGCTGTGCTCAAAACCACGATAAGGAATCAGCGCCGCAACTGACTCATCCACCGGCACCCGGATTGTTGCGCGCTTGGAAACTATATCCAGCCACTCAATACCCGGCTCACCCTCTGGAAAACCCGGGCGCAATTCAGCACCACCGAGCAATGCGCGCACAACAGCAACTGACAAGGCCTCGTAATAAGCCCCATCAAACTCGACCACCAAGGGCACCCGGCGGGAAATACCATCCGAATCGATTAGTGGGTTGAAGTGACCGCCATGCAATGCGGCCTTCTGTAACTGTGGCAAATTACCGCCGTAACCTTCCCATTTCACAAAGGAAGAGTTACGGTCGGTAAAACTACCCGCGGGAAAAGCAGGCGCCGGCAAAGCACCGCTTTGCTGAGCCTTGTTAGCGGCTGAAAAGTAGTACCCCAGAACAACTGGCTTACCACGCAAAGCATCAGCAAACTGTTGGTCATAATCCAAACCACTACGCAACCCACCCAGAACTCGCTGATAGCCAATATCGCCTTTCAGCTGTTGCCGGCCGATTGCCTCAAGCACCTTCAAGCCAGAACTTTCGTCAGGCTCAGCAAAAACCACGTCAAAACCAACCACAGCAACTTGATACTGATTGGTCAGGCGATCAACCAGTTCAGCCATGACATTTCGGCCCCATGGCCAACGCCCAACTTCAGCCAGACTTTTTTCGTCAATATCGACAATGATTACCTGAGTATCCAAGGTATTGGGCATCGTCATGCGCAAGCGAACGTCGTACAAATAGCCGTCCAGCGCAGTAATAAATGGCAGACGCCACACCTTGCCCGCATGCCCCAGCATTAGCAACACACAGAGTGCGCCAAGGATGAAACGCGGTAGGTGTTTTTTCACAATGGCGTCAATATTTTAGATGATGATGCTGTTTCTCAAATGCCCGCCCAATGGCTTAGGCCTTAAGGAAAAATTCCATTTTTATACCAGCAATCTCAATGACGTCATGGTCGACCAGCAGGCGCGCCTGGGCATCCAGCACATCACCATTAACAATCGGAAACTGGCGCCCCTCCACGTGGGTAATAAAATAACCATGGGGGCGCTTGGCAATCACCGCAACCTGAAAACCAGGCTTACCAAGGGTGGTTAGCGTCTTGGTCAGGTCCAGTTCCCTCCCGGCATTTGGCCCATTCAATAACTGAACAGCTGCTGCAGGTGCGCCAGATACGGAAGAAGTGCCCGGCGCCACATTGGAACGCGTCGAGGGCTCATTCTGAACCATCTGCATATCTGCCGCCTTCATCTGTGCAGCAACGCGGGTAGCACCCGCCTTATCCAGATCAGCAGCCCCGGCACCGGTTGGCACATCAGTCATGTATTTGAGCTTGTACTTCCCTAACTCAACTACATCATTGTTGCGGAGGAAATGTTTTTTGATCGGCTGACCATTCACCAGGGTGCCATTCGTACTATTCATGTCCTCAAGAAATGAATCGTTCAGAATGTTAACCACGACAGCATGCTCACCGGAAATGGCAAGGTTATCAATTTGAATATCGTTATGAGGCTTACGGCCAATACTCAAACGCTCCTTGTTGAGCGGTATTTCTTTTAGAACCAGACCGTCCATCGACAGGATCAGTTTTGCCATCGTGCCTTCCTTATGTCACATGAACCGGGCAAGCAGCTTTTGCCACCACCCGTTGGGCGAATGGAATCCGCCTTTAATCTTAACCAAAATAACCGATATATTATCGCGCCCGCCATACTCATTTGCTGTTTGAACCAAGCGCTCAGCCACTTGATTCAAGTCGTCACCAGCATTCTGCAAAATCGAAGCAATTTCATCGTCGCCGACCATGTCGCTCAGGCCATCCGAACAGAGCAAGACAATGTCGCCAGTCAACAATTCGTAATCATGAATTTCTGTTTCAACCTCAGGGTCCACCCCCAAGCCTCGCGTCACCAAGTTCTTGTTTTGAGAGTGGCGAGCCTCTTCTAGGGTAATCATGCCACTATCAAGCTGTTCTTGTAAGAGAGAATGATCTTTCGTAAGTTGCTCAAAGGCTGCACCACGCAAACGGTACAAGCGAGAGTCGCCTAAATGCCCCACAATCATCCGGTTGTCGTAAAACCATGCAACGACCAGTGTAGTTGCCATCCCGGCATATTGCGGCTGATTTTGAGACGTATTGAATACCGCCATATTGGCTTGCGAGACTTCGGTGGCAAGATATTGCCCGGCCGAGGAAAACGCACTAAAGCCGCCAACATCTGCCACATATTCCGGAATATCACGGGCAAAATTAGTCGACAGCAAGGTGGTGGCCATCCCACTTGCTACTTCACCCGCGCTATAACCACCCATACCATCAGCCAGAATCGCGATACCGAGACCGGCGTCAGCAAATACAGCGTCTTCATTATGCGCACGAACCATTCCCGGATCGGTCCGGACGGCCACTTCGAGTGCTTTTGACAACTTCATCTCAACTCACCTTCGGCATATCAGCCAGACAAGCGCGTAGATCTGCGGCCATTTCAGCGCCTCGTTGATAACGAAGCTGAATATCTTTGGCTAATGCCTTGTCAATAACTGCAATCAACGCCTGTGGCAATTCAGGCTTGATCGAGCGAATATCGACCGGGGCATCATTTGAGATTTTGAACATTAACTGCGCCAGCGACTCCCCCACAAACGGCAGCTGACCACAGGACATCTGATAGAGCATGACCCCCAGCGAGAAAATATCAGAACGGCCATCTATCTTCTTGCCGGCCAGTTGCTCAGGCGACATATATGAAGGTGTTCCCAGAACCATGCCGGTTTTTGTTCGTGACGAATCAGTAATTCGAGCGATACCGAAATCAGTCACTTTGACCTGATCTGACTCGGGTTCGTACATGATATTGGCGGGCTTGATATCACGGTGCACCACGCTCTGGCTGTGTGCATAATCAAGTGCATCGGCGACGCGGGCCAAGATGGAAATCACCTGCGGTAGCGGAAGCAATCCAGCCGCCTTGCTCTGCGGCACAAGGTCACGTCCTTTGAGAAACTCCATAGCGATGTAGGCAAGATCATGCTCCTCACCGGCATCGTACATGGTGACGATATTCGGATGGTTCAAGCGACCAGCAGTTTCTGCCTCACGGAAGAAACGCGCCTTGACGTCAACCAACTCGTCCTCGTCGAACTCCTGCGCCAGCGCCATGGTTTTAATCGCAACCACACGATTTATCTTTGGATCACGACCAAGATAAACCACACCCATCGCCCCTTTGCCCAATTCTTTTTCGAGCTGATAGCGGCCAAGCATTGGCTTCTCGATCTGACCATTGTCCATAATCAGGGTGCCGGTATTGGTTTTTCCACTTGATCCGGCCAGCATCACTGTTTCTGACATCTGCTTAACCCGGTTCAAACGCTCCTGCAAATCACGGAACTTCGGATTGAACTCAAGCATGTAACGGAATACTGCTTCGGCCTTGTTGAACTGACGCTTGCGCTCGTAATCAAGCGCAAGGTTGTACATATTTTCCATCAAACCATCGTCCATCGGACACTTGCGGAACTTGTCGAAAGCCATGTCCAACTGTCCCTGCCCTTGAAAGGCAAGACCCAACATACGATTAGATTCAGCAGACTCAAAATCTGATTTTTCTTTCCCGCGCTCTGTCATCAGGAAACGCTTGGTGGTCAGCAGAAGATGCCCGACGACCAACAGGCTGGCCGCGCCCATCAAGGGTATCCACATTCCGACGCCCAGCATCAAACCAAAATGCGTCCCAAGCAGCGTAATCAACAAAACCAACGTAGCAATCGCCCCCATACCTGCTGTCAACCGAGGCAGCGCCAGAATGACATAAAGCCCAATCAGCAAAATGGCACCCAGGCTGGCCCACACGCTCCAGGTTGGGGTAACAAAGAAGTGCTCCTGGAGAATGCTCGACACCGCGTGCGCCATACTCAGCACGGGTGCCATTGCGGTTGATACCGGTGTCACTTGAGAAGCACCGACCCCGGACGCCGTTGCGCCAATCAAGACAATTTTTCCGGCGTATTTGGATGCCGGAATTTTTCCGTTGAGTACATCGTAAAAGGAATCCACCTGAAAGGCAGGCCGCCCCTCACTGCCTTTGTAAAAAAAGGTATTCATCCGGGTCGCTGAATCAGTCGCTATGCGTAATTTACCGATACGCACCTCTTCACCCAGACGCACTTTCATATCCGCCGGCCCAAGATTCAGGCTGCGCGCCGCCAGCATCAACGACAAAGCAGGGTAATACTGGTCAAAATACTGCACTACCAAGGCTTCCGTGCGCACCCCACCATCGACATCCGGGCTACTGTTCAAATGCCCCAAAGCCATTGCCTGACGACCCAGCACTTCAACCGGGAGCTGCACTTGCGCCGCCGGTAGCGCCGCCCCCAAGCCTTGCGCCACCTGCACCAGCTTATTGCTTAAAACAAAGTCAGGTAATGGCTTATCCGGACGGCCACGTGCCTCACCCAGCTCAAACAACATGGGCAATACGATGCGCCCTGACTGACGATAACTTTCCGCCAGTTTTCGATCTGTATTCAGCGCGACCTCTGCCTCGGCGAGCAAAGCGGCAATTTTTTCAGTTTCGGGGTTAGGCTCACCTTCGACGGGAGCAGACTGGCTGACCAGTTCAATCAGCTTTTGAATATAGGCGTAACCGGGATCAAGTTGCGGCTCGGAGAAAAAGACCGTGTTACCAATCACTTTCGCATTCGCTGCCGAGAGCAAATCGCTCATTCGGGCATGCAAATCACGGGGCCAAGGCCAGCGACCAAGATTAGCAATACTCTGATCGTCGATCGCAATTACGGCAACCTTGTCAGAAGGAGTACGGCTTGTCGCCTGTACCGCAACGTCGTATGCCTTGCGCTCAAGACTCTGGATGAGATCAGAACCGCTGGCCAGCAGCATCACCAAGGTGACGACGACCCCGACTAGCCAATCTGAACGCCAAAACCCCGACTTACCCAACGCTAATGCCATCACTCCCCCTTGAGCTACACGGCCAAACATCATGAAAGATGGAAACCAAACGCATTTTTACGCTGACTTCATACCTCGGTCAAATATCAAGCCAAAGAAATTTCCTGACCCAATCCGAGAAGCTTCGCTGCGGCGAATACTCGCACGGCCACAGCAAGGTCTTGAATCGCCATCCCCTGCGACTCAAACAAGGTAATTTCCTGCGCTGAAGCCCGCCCGGGATGCTTTCCGGTAATGACATCACCCAACTCAACCAACTGCCGCGAATGCAGACGCCCTTTTTCCAGCAGAGGCAACAAATCTCCCGCTTCAGCCAAAGCTGTCGGCACAGAATCTACCGTCACCAAACCACAGCGCCGGACTGCTGCCTCGGACAACTCCTGGCGAATCAGCGCATTTGATCCGGCGGCATTGATATGCGCCCCCGGCATTAACCAGTCAGCATCAAAAAGTGGCGTTACCGATGTGGTTACCGTACCAATCAAATCACTATCACGAACAGTTGCCTCAGGAGAGTGGGCAGGAACAACCTCTACCCCCGTCACTTCACTCATTCTTGCGCAAAAATCCTGCAATCGATCGGCCTTACGACTAAAAACTTTAACCTGCTCCAAAGGCAAAGCCGCGCAGATCGCCCGGACGTGTCCTTCAGCCTGCCATCCGGCCCCGAACACCCCAGCCACTTTGGCTCCCGGCCGAGCCAGCAACTTTGCTGCAACCCCACTTGTGGCACCGGTGCGAATCATGCCGAGATAATCCGATTCAAGAATTGCTTTCAAGCCACCCGTGGCGGCATCAAACAGATGCACCAGAAAGCGATTACCGCTGCGATTGGTCGTATACGCCTTGTAGCCAATCACCCCTTGCGCCGGCAAAGCCCCCTGCAAAATATGCAAAACCGTCTGCGGCAAACGGCTGCGAGCGCGCGGCGTATCAATCGCTGTTCCCAGCGATAGATCGCGATGGGCCGATTCCACGCCTTCCATGGCCAATGCTACGGTGCACACCTGTTTTACGTCATTTTCCGAAAGGAACACAGCCATGCCATTCACCTCTTAGACGATAGTCACATCCTGCTTGGCCAGAATCCGCTGCTCCAGCCAGCGACCAATACCAACCACAAGAACCGCACCAACGGCGCCAGCCACTTTGCCCGACCAGGCCGGCAATTCCGGCAACAATGCCAACACACCAGGGTCTGAAAAAATCATTTGTCCGGCGACGTAACCGAGCAAGGCTGCACCAAACAAGACGATCGAAGGCCAACGCTCCATCCAGTGGAGAATCAACTGACTCGACCAGACAATCAAAGGAATACTTACCGCCAAACCAAAGAGCAGTAAGGCCAAACTACCATGTGCCGCACCAGCCACCGCGATGACATTATCCAAACTCATCACAAAATCGGCGACCACAATCGTTTTGACTGCACCCCACAAATTCGATGAGGACTCAATATCGTGCCCCTCGCCTTCCTCTGGCAGCATCAATTTGACAGCGATCCAGATCAGCAGCAGGCCACCAACCAGTTTCAGCCAGGGTAGATCCATCACCAATGCAGCAAAGATGGTCAGAACAACCCGCAAGCTGATGGCACCAGCAACGCCCCAAAAAATCCCGGTTTTGCGTTGTTCAGGTGAAAGATTGCGGCAGGCCAGCGCGATGACCACGGCGTTATCACCCGAAAGGACAATATCGATCAGGATAATCTGGCCAACTGCAATCCAGAATAGAGAAGAGGTGAAATCGAGTTCCATAAAATCCAGGCGAAAAAAAGGCAGGCACACGGCCCGCCTTTTGAGTTGAGCTAAGCTCGAATTTTACAGCAATGCCTTGAGCAGCTTGGCCATTTCGGACGGGTTACGCG
>CAYRBE010000057.1:0-11889 GCA_964422345.1 uncultured Dechloromonas sp. | reverse complement strand
AGGAAATTTGCACAAAAATCAATGGCATTGACTGGTCGCCCAGTGAGGTAGCCCTGCACAGTGTCACAGCCCAGCGTTTTCAGGAATTCGTATTGGGCATTGGTTTCCACCCCTTCGGCGACAATTTCCAACGACAGGCTTTTTGCCATGACGACGATGGCGCGGACCAGAGGTTCGCTGCCACTTGCTGAGCCATCGAGCGGCAGGTTGTTGATAAATGAGCGGTCGATTTTCAAGGTGCTGATCGGTAGGCGGTGCAGGTAGGAAAGTGATGAATAGCCGGTCCCAAAATCATCCAGCGCGATGTGGATACCGGCATCGCGCAGTTGAATCAACTCATCGATACAGCCGCCATCAGTATCGAGCAGGACGGATTCGGTGACTTCAACTTCGAGGGCAGAGTTAGGTACGCCGGCCGCTTGCAGTTTGTCGATGATGTAAGCCGCCAGCGATGGACGCCAGAATTGTCGCGGTGATAGATTGATAGCAATTGGTACGGGATTGATCCCTTGTTGCCGCCAAGTGGCAATCTGGGCAATCGCCCGATCAATTACCCATTCGCCGATGGGTAGGATTAACCCGCTTTCTTCGGCCACTGGTATGAACTGATCGGGTGGAATCTGTTTTTCGCCATCATGCCAGCGAAGCAGGGCTTCGGCACCAATCAGGCGGCCGCTTTGGGTATCAACCTTGGGCTGAAAATGCAGGTCCAGCTGGTATTCCTGTATTGCCCGGCGGAGCCGGGTTTCGAGCCCAACCCGGGATGAGACGCGATCATCCATTTGCATGGTGTGCATCCGGATACTGTTTCCGCCAGCCGATTTGGCTTCGTACATCGCCGTGTCGGCATGACGGAGCAGGGTTTCGCCATCGCTGGCATCATCCGGGTAGAGGCTGACACCGATGCTGACGCTGGTGAAAAAATCGCTTTCATCCCCGGTAATGGGTGTCGCGATAATGTCCTTGGCTATTCCGGCCGCTGCCAAGGCGGCGTCGCTGTCGGTGACAGGGGCGAGCAGGACAATGAATTCATCACCACCCTGGCGGTAGATACGGGCATTGTCCGGCAGCTTGCCGCGCAGGCGTTCGGTTACCAGTTGCAATAAGTGGTCGCCGGCACGGTGCCCTAAGGTGTCATTGATGTTTTTGAAGCGATCGAGGTCGAGAAAGAGAACGGCAAGACGACTTTTCTCAGCGCAGGCAGTAATGATGGCATCGTTGAGATGCTCGGCAAACAGCAGGCGGTTGGGGAGTCCGGTCAGGATATCGTGGCGGGCCAGAAACTCCATCTCTTCCTGATGGTTGTGCCGCTCGGTAATGTCGGTAACCGAGCCGACCATCTGGTAGGCGCGTCCATTTTTGTCGCGTACTGCCAGGCCGCGTGAGGCAATCCAGCGGTATTGGCCATCCTTGGCCAGAACGCGGTATTCGCAATAAAAATACTCGCTCTCACCTTTGAGGTGCAGCGCCACGGCCTGATTGTATTTTGCGACATCATCCGGGTGCACGAGACGTAACCAGGCGTGGGTGTCGGGCAGAAAATCCTCGTGATAGCCGAGTATCTGTAATAGACGTTGGCCGACACGAAGCGCTTTTGTCTTGGGATTCCACTCCCAGAATCCGTCGTGTGCGGCCTGCATGGCCATGTCGTAGGCGCGGCGGATTGACTGGAAGTTGCGCCATTCGCCGAAGGCGATCCAGGCCATGCTGAACAGGGTGGCAATCAGGGCCAGGCCGGTACTTATTCCCGGCGCAAAGAGATAAGCGGGCAGGGTGAGTGCCAATGTGCAGCCAAGGGCGAGCAGGGTGAGCCGACGATTGCCTTGCAGCAGTGACCAGTGTGGCCGTGCTAGCTGCAGGCTTTTCGCTGGCATCCAGCTAGCCTCCGGTCATCGACATGAAGCGAACGACCTGAGGAGCATCCATTTGTTGGGTGAAGTCATGGCCGAAGGGTTTGATCCCCATACTGTCGACGATGGCCTGACGTAAGTCATTCTCACCTTGTGTGCTGCGCAGTACTTGCAATAGATTGACTGCATCATTCTGCCCGAGGCAGGGATAGAGCTCGCCTTTGGCGGTGATTCTGACCCGATTGCAGGTGTCGCAGAAGTTGTGGCTGTGCGGTGAGATGAAACCGATACGGGATTCAGAGCCGGGTATGCGCCAATAGCGTGCCGGGCCGCCTGAATTTTCGGTTGAAGGAATTAGCTCGAAACGGCTGGCCAGTTGTTGCCGGGTTTCTTCCGACGAAATGTAGGTCGTGTTACGGCCGAGTATTTCGCCCAGCGGCATTTCTTCAATAAATGAAATGTCGAGTTCGTTATCAACGGCAAACTGAACCAGATCGACAAATTCATCATCGTTAGTGCCGCGCATCATCACCGCATTGAGCTTGGTGCGCTTAAAGCCAGCGGCTTTGGCGGCAGTGATGCCGTTGAGTACCTTATCGAGGTCGCCGATTCGGGTGATCTTCTTGAAGCGGTCTGTCTTCAGCGTGTCGAGACTGATGTTGATGCGTTTGACGCCAGCATCATGCAGGGGCTGGGCAAAACGGTCGAGTTGGGAACCGTTGGTCGTCAGCACCAGATTGTCGAGGCCGGGCAGAGAGCCCAGTTGTTCGATCAACCATAGCGCACCTTTGCGAACCAGTGGTTCACCACCGGTAATCCGTAGCTTGTTAACACCCAGCCCGACAAAAACCTTGGCGACCCGCAAACATTCTTCCAGGCTCATGACTTCATTGCGGGGCAGAAACGTCATTTCCTCGGCCATGCAATAGGTACAGCGGAAATCACAACGGTCGGTGATTGATAAACGAACGTAAGTGATTCGCCGGCCGTATTTGTCTACCAACGTGCCTTCCGCATGTTGCAGAGCGGCTGGGTTGATCGTCGGCTTAAATTCTGAAAGGCCGGTGGGTGTCGATTCAGGCCTTAGGGTTTCGTTCTGCATGGCGGGTAATCAGTGAGCCTCTAGTGGAAAACACCCGGTTTTTCCCGGTGCGGGGATTATCAATTCAGGCGAGTTGTACAGCAAGTAGAGAGATCAAAAATATGAAAGGTTCCCGCTGGAGTGATCAGTTCTAGCGGTTTCAAATCAATGCTACGGTGCACAAGCAAAAAAGCTATTTTTCAAACTCGTGTAGGCAATTAGTTTTTTGCCGGTCTTTTCGATAGCTTGCGCTGTAGTGTCCGACGGTGCATTTTCAAAGCACGTGCTGTGGCAGAAACGTTCCCTTCGTTTTCAACCAGCACACGTTGTATGTGTTCCCATTCCATACGGTCAATGGTCAAGGTTTCTTCAGAAAATCCGGGGTCAGCGTCGAGATGCTCATTGCCCTCAAATGCGGTAAGTATCGCTTCGATTTCTACTGGCTTGGCGAGGTACTGGATGGCGCCACGCTTGACCGCTTCGACTGCGGTGGCGATGCTGGCATAGCCAGTAAGTACGACGATCTGGCAGTCCGGGTTGATGGCGAGCAAATCGGGTATCAATCCGAGGCCGGAACTGCCGTTCAGGTTGAGGTCCAGAATAATGCGCTCGGGTTGGTGCTGACGAGCCAGATCAAGCGCGCTCGGGATGTCGATTGCGCCAAGTGCCGAATAGCCCCGGCGTTCAAGCGTGCGGGCAAGTATCGTATTGAAAACGTGGTCGTCATCAATAATCAGCGTGATGTCATTCATATCGGGGCTAAGGGTAATTCGATGCGGGCGAGTGCGCCACCATCATCTGGATTGATCAATAAGAGTTTTCCACCAAGTTGTTCGATGGCTGTTCGGGTCAGCATCAGACCCACGCCACTGCCTTGGGAATGGCTGGGGAAGCTCGATTTCCCACCATTTTGTAGCACGCTGGGTGGGAATCCCGGTCCATAATCACGAATCTCGATCATCAATGTGACAGCGTCCCAATTCAGCATGATGTCGAGTTGAGTCGCGCTTGCGTTGGCAGCATTGTTAAGCAGATTCAGTATGGCTTGTTCTAGTCTTGGGTCGGCGAGAATTTCCGGGGCCGGATTGGCTTGTTGAGAAATCAGTTGGCTGCTGGCTTGGGGACGGCTGGCATGCCAGTGCTGACGGATGCTTTCCAACCACTGATCGGCTGCTTGGTGACGTGTGTTTTCAAGGCGCTCGGCTTCGGCACGCTGAGACAGGTCGGTGATGATTTTCTTGCACTGTGCGATCTGTTGGCGAAGCAATGAAATATCTTGTTGATTTCCGGCTGAAATGGCTGGGTCATTGGCTAACTCGCCGGCAAGCAGCGCCATGGTGGCGAGTGGTGTGCCGAGTTCGTGCGCAGCGCCTGCGGCTAAGGTACCCATCGCCATGACGCGTTCGTCGCGTAATGCCAGTTCGCGGGCGGTGGCAAGTTCCGCATCACGCTGGCGGATCAGTTGCGTCATGCGAACGACAAACGTTGCAATCATCACAGCTGAGACGGCAAAGGTCAGCCACATGCCGATCAGGTGCAAGCGAGTTGCGCGACTGGCATCAGGCATTGGGAGCGGGACGTAATAGAGCATCAGCAAGGAATAAATCACGATGGCGCTGCTACCGACGGCAATCACGCAGCGTACCGGTAAGGTCAGTGCTGCAATTGCCACAGTGGGCAACAGGAGTGAAACCAGTGGATTGGTTGCGCCGCCACTGAAAAAAAGGAGCGCGCCCAGTGCCATGATGTCGAATAGCAACTGGCTGAATAGTTCGTAGGAGCTTACTATTCTGACTTGCCTGAGTTGCCAGTGCGCCAAACTGTTGAACGCCGCGCTGATGCCGATTATTCCAAATAATGGGGCTTGCGGGAGTGCTATGTTGAGGCCGCTTGGGGTGAGTGCAATAAGTATTGCCATGACTGCGAGCACAATCCAGCGACTGTTGACCAGTCGGCGTAGATTGGCAAAATGATCAGGGTCTTCGTTGCTGCAGGAAATAAATAGCATGGGGCGAATTATGCGTGATTTGTGTCAATTTTCAGTCAGTCACACCATGCGACAATTCGTCGCACTTTACTTTGGGGCTTTACTTATGTTTTTCCGTACGCTGATTCCGCTTGGTTTGGCTGCTCTATTGATGAGTTCGCCAGTTGCTGCGGTGGACCTCGAAAAAGGCAAGGAAATCAACGGCACCTGCGCCGCCTGTCATGGCGATAACGGGCAGGGCGGAAAGAAAGGTGAATACCCGCGAATCGCCGGTCAGCGCGTCAAATATCTTGAAAGCCAGTTGCAGAGCTTTCGTTCCCGTATCCGGTTAAACATCCCGATGTACCCGTATACGCAAGAACGTGAATTGTCTGACGAAGATATCAAGGATATTTCTGCCTATCTTGCAGCGATAGAATTGCCGACAACGATGCCGGTATTTTCCGGCCATGAAGATGCATTGACCAAGCTACTGATGGTTGACCGGGTGATGATC
The DNA here is from genome assembly GCA_964422345.1 of uncultured Dechloromonas sp. GTDB lineage: Bacteria > Pseudomonadota > Gammaproteobacteria > Burkholderiales > Rhodocyclaceae > Azonexus. The sequence goes on along the minus strand of CAYRBE010000057.1, from coordinate 6,475 downwards.
ATTCCTCGGGCTGAGGGGGATCTGGAAAACGGTGGCAAGATTTATCAGAAACAGTGCGCAGCCTGTCATGCCAAGACCGGTAAGGGGCGGGCAAGTTTTCCAATGCTGGTTGGGCAATACACCAACTATTTAAAGCGGCAGACTGAGTTGTATCTCAAAGGTGACCGGCCGCATGATGGCGAGGGCGTAGTCGGTGTGCTTAATAGTCTAAAGGAGCAGGATATCAACGATATATTGGCTTACCTAACCTCCATTCAGGAAACTCAGGAATGAAGTATTTTTTCACTATTTTTTGTGGCCTGATGCTGGCTCAGTTGGCTTACGCTCAAGGCAGTACAGCAAGTACGATGCCGGATGCGCAAAAGCTTCGTTACTGTGAGCGAGTGCGTGATCACGCGGTGCAGGCATTTTACAACCGGGACAAGGACCGCCCGATGAAGCTGTTTAATGAGGATGGCAGCGACGGGGCGCGGATTACCAACGCGGTCATTCGTGGCATTTACGCTGACCCAAAAATTTCCACGCAGCTGCAGGCAGAAAACTTTGGTCGCGCCACTTGCAACAAAATGATGGGGACGAAGAATATCCCTGAATGACCTTCCTACCTGATTGCTAGATCAGGTAAGGAATGAAACGCCGCGTTGTTTTCATATAGGCGACATAGGCTTCGCCAAAGTAGGCGATACACTCGGCTTCATCGGCCTTTGCGGTTAATAACAGGCAAACAGAAGCAAATCCGGCAATGGCCGCACCTGGCCAGGTTGGGTTCTGGCAGTAAGCCCCCCAAGCCAGCGCAAGCAGCGAGGTGTACATCGGGTGGCGGATGTAGCCAAAGATCCCGCTGGTAATGAGTTGTGTCGTTTTCTCAAACTCGTACAGGGCTTTGTCATCGTTGCGTTCTGTGCTGGCTTGTCCCTTGCCCTTGAGCAGCCGGACGGCCGCAATCACCAGAAAAATGCTGGTCAGCATCAATACCCAGGATGCAATCTGATGCGGTGAAAAAGGTTGCTCGCCCCATTCCTTGTGGTTGAGAACAACCAGTCCAAGGATCGCTTCCCAAGCAAAAAACCGGTAAAAACCATGCCGTCCAGGTTGGTTCAGCGGTTTCCGTGATAGCCAGACCAGTACCGCAGTACCGATTGCAAAGGCTAATAATTCTGCCATTACGCTAGTCCGCGAAGGCTGCGGTGAGCGCTGCCGTCATGTAATGGTGGTCAAGTACCCCGGCACTTTCTCGAATGCTGTGCATGGCCCACATCGGCGAGCCAACATCAACGCTCGGGATACCAAGACGGGCGGCTAGAATCGGGCCGATGGTGCTACCGCAGCCAAGATCGGTGCGGTGGGCGTACTGCTGGCAGGGGACGCCGGCTTTTTCGCAAATGGCCATGAAGCGTGCCGCTGTATCGGCGCTGGTGCTGTAACGCTGGTTGGCATTACTCTTGATCACCGGGCCGGCATTGACCAGCGCGCGGTGGCAAGGTTCGTAGGCCGACGGGAAATTGGGATGCCAAGCGTGGGCCATGTCGGCGCTGATGAAGAAGCTGCGGGCGAGCATGCGGTGTTGATCTTCGGCATCAAGCCCGGCGTTTGAGGAAATGCGCTGAATGACATCTGACAGAAAACTGCCACTCGCCCCGGTGGCGCTTTCCGAGCCGACTTCCTCGTGGTCAAAGAAGGCGCAGAGGCAAGTCGCTGCAGGGCTATCGGTTGCCAGCAAGGCGCTCAGTGCAGCGTGGCAGGAGGCTAAATTGTCGAGCTGACTATCAGCGATGAATTCCTGATCGACGCCCCACAGGCTGCCCTTTTGAGTGTCGTAGGCATTCAGTTCCCAGGTCAGCAGATCACTCGCCTGTACTCCGAGCAAATCAGCTATCGGCTGACGGAAACGCGCTTCGGCCTTGCTGTCATTCCCAGAAACGCCAAGCAATAAGGGCAATTCAGTTTGCTTGTTGAATTTCAGCCCGCTTTCATTGACCTCGCGGTTCATGTGAATGGCGAGATTCGGTAAGCGTAGTAGCGGTTTGTTAAAGCGCACCAGCCGTGTTTCAAAACCTTGGTCAGTTTTGACATTGACCCGCCCGGCCAGCGACAGGTCGCGGTCGGCGAAGGTTGCCAGAATTGGCCCGCCATAGACTTCAACCCCGAGGCGAACCATGCCTTGGGTCTCTTCAGCGGGCTTTGGTTTGATTCGCAGGCCGGGTGAATCCGTATGAGCGCCGATCAGGCGCAGGCCGGATTCCACTGCTGATTTTTGCCCGACAATGAAAGCAATGATTGAAGATCCGCCGCGTACGACGTAATAGCGCCCTCCGACTTGCAATTGCCAGCGATCCTGTTCGTTCAGCTCAATATAAGCAGCTGCATTGAGGCGGCTGGCACAGGTTTCAACTGCATGCCAAGGGCTGGGACTGGCATCGATGAATTCCAGCAGATCAAGGGCTGCAGTTCGGCTGGTGGCAGGGAGTTGGGTCATGTTTTGGCCAAGCGAGTTCGTGTAAGCGATGGATGCTACCGCAGATTTTTACTTCGGAAGCTTTTGACGGATGAGTGGAACGGCGTTTTGTGCTGCACGTTCGCCCTCAAGAATCGCATCGTGGCGGGCTTTAAAGTCCCATGATTTGACATAGGGCAGGTTGGGGCGAATGACGACGTCGGCACCTTGCAGTTCAGTCTTCCCGATCACGCCGCCCATGATGGTAATGGTTTGCCACATGATGGTGCTCAGACTATCGACCGGCTGGCCATCGGGCTTTTCAGAAATATCGACGGCGATCACGAAGTCCGCCCCCATTTCACGCGCCGCCTGTACCGGTACCGGGCTGCTCAGTCCGCCATCGACATAGGTTTTTCCCCGGAACTGGGTAGGCTGAAAAATTCCCGGTACGGCCGCCGAAGCGCGTACTGCAAGCCCGGTGTCGCCGCTACGAAAGACCACGCGCTCACCGGATTTGAGGTCGGTGGCGACGACGGCAAACGGTTTGTTGAGTTTTTCCAGCGGACGGTTTTTCAGGTGCTGATTGACAAAGCCCTGCAAGGACTCGCCCTTGAGAAAACCCCGGCCGCCGAGCGTCCAGTCGGCAAACAGGGTTTCGTCGAGTTGCTGGGCAATTTTTTGCATCGCGTAGGCATCATGCCCGCCCGCGTAAAGGGCGCCAACTACTGCGCCGGCGCTGGTGCCAACGACGTAATCCGGGACAATGCCTTGCGACTCGAGCATCTTGATTACGCCAATGTGGGCAAAACCACGGGCTGCACCGCCGCCGAGGGCAAGGCCGATTTTCGGCTTGGCGGGAGCAGGCGTTGTGGTCACCGGCTTGACGGGGCTTAGCGTCGAGCAGCCAGCCAGCAGGAGTACACCAAGTGCCAGCAGGCCGGCGCGGAGATAGGCCGGGCGCGATTGGCGGTGATTCGGCTTGGCCGGGGTGGTAGCGTTATTTTCTATCATGCTGCTTTTTGTATTGGGCGCGGTCATTATTTACTGGCACATACGGCGAATTTCGTCTTCCTTGATCGCCAGTTCGACCTGTAGCAGCACAGCTTCGACATCGGCCGGGGTTTCGTCGAGCGCGAAGTGGCCGGTTAGCACCTGATCCGGCAACAGCGAACCGCTTTCATAGAGCGCCCAGATTTCCTTGCCGTACTGGCTATTTTTGAGTGATGGGGCAAAGGTGCTGAAATAGCTGCGCAGATTATTCACGTCACGCTCCAGCATTTCGGCGGCCGTACTGTTCGCCGCTGCATCGATTGCCTGCGGCAGGTCGATGATGACTGGGCCGTTTTCGTCGACCAGAATGTTGTATTCAGAGAGGTCGCCATGAATGATCCCAGCGCACAGCATACGGACGACCTGATTGACCAATATCGCGTGAAACTCCAGGGCGACCTCTTCGCTCAAGGCGACATCGTTCAGTCGTGGTGCGGCATGGCCGTCGGCATCGACCACCAGATCCATCAGCAACACCCCTTCAAAGCAGATGTAGGGTTGCGGCACGCGGACCCCGGCAGCAGCCAGCCGATACAAGGCGTCGACCTCTGCGTTCTGCCAGACTTCTTCCTGCATCTGGCGACCGTAGCGGCTACCTTTTTCCATCGCCCGCGCCTGACGGCTGTTCTTGACCTTGCGGCCTTCCTGGTAGGAGGTGGCCTTGCGGAAACTGCGCTGATTGGCTTCCTTGTAAACCTTGGCGCAGCGAATGTGCTCACCGCAGCGAACGATATAGACGGTGGCTTCCTTGCCGCTCATCAACTGCCCGAGCACCTCGTCTACAAGGCCCTCTTCAACGAGGGTGGTGAGTCTTTTCGGGGTTTTCATCGAGGATGGGGCTTCACGGTTTTGAGCTGATTGGGGAAGTATTGCAGCGGGTTGTCACGTTAACTCTTATCTGTGTGGAACCAGTTCATTTTGCGTCGTGGGAGTAGGTAATCCAGTTCATCTGACGGGCGGTCCTGAATTCGCAAGGGCTTTTCGATGCGCAACTCGGTTTCGGTGGCCAGATTCAGGATAATTGCCTGACGTCGTGGAATTTCTGGTTCATAGATCAGCACCTGAGGGCAGAGCGGGCTTTCAGTGGGAGCTGAGATGACGACTGAACCGACCCGGCCATCGGAGAGCAGGACAATTGAGCCCGGTGGATACACGCCCATGGCGCGGACGAAAAGCTGGAGGAGTACGGGGTCGTAAGCACTTTTTTCCTTGGTCCACATGATGGACAAGGCTTCTGATGGCGAAACGGCCCGTCGGTGATCGATCGGGTTGGTTAATTTGTCGAATCGGTCGGTAATGCCGACCACGCGCGCAGCGATATGTATTTCGTCACCCTTCAGCCGATCCGGGTAGCCTGAGCCATCGAAGCGCTCATGGTGGTGCAGTACGGCCTCCAGTACGGGTTGAGATACCCCGCCCAAGCTGAGTAGATTGTCATGCCCCAGACGGCAATGGGTGGCGTAAATGGCTTCTTCATGCCGGTTACGTTCGGTATTGCGGAGGATGGACGGGTTGATCCAACGCTTTCCGATGTCATGTAACAGGGCGCCGATGCCCAGCGTGGCTAATGCGGCTTCCGGCAGGTTGGCCTGTTTGCCGAGCAGGAGCGACAGCGTCATGACGGACATGGCGTGGGCCGTCGCTCCGTCATCCTGTCTGTTTTCAGCAATCAGCACGATAGCACTGTCCGGGTCGGCGAGGAGTGAGCTTGCCGATTCAGCGCTGACAAGGCTTATCTGCCGGACACTTTCCTTTGGGTTCTGGTCGTATGACTTGAGGGCACCACCTGTTGCTTTTGAGGCTCCGGCGAATTGTTTTTGCGCCAGATCCAGTCGGTCACGTAACTGACTCATGACCTTCGTGCGTTCGATTTTTGCCGCCATATTGGCCTGTGCCAGTGCTGCCAGACGAGCTGTTTCGGCAATCTGTGCTTCATCAGGAGGTGGTGGTGCAACGAGTGGCACTGGAAGCGGAGGGACTTTGCAAAGTGCGGTATTGCAAAAGAGATCCGGCAGGTTCAGGGCAGCGATTTGCCGGGCTTGATCCTCGTTGGCAATGACAAAGGAGCTGAGCATGAACTGATGATCCAGCCATGAGCCAGGCAAGCGAACATGGACACCAGGACGTAGCTGCGATGCCAGTATGCGTACCTCACCCCGATGCAGGGGATTTGCTCCCTTATTTTGCGTGCTCATGCTTTTGTATCTCGCGGATTGCTCATCTTCTCGTGACGGAATACTTTCTGGTCGCGCAGTATATTCTCCAACCAGCTTCGATCAACAATCAAGTCGGTTGGCTTACGATAGATCATGCCCTTAGACATCCGTATCGACCAGTCCCCCATCTTTTTCCATCCATGCCCGGCGGCCGGCGGCTTCGCCTTTGCCCATCAGCAGGGTGAATGTAGCGGTCATTTCCTTGATCATTTCGCGGCTGGCCTGAAAGGGGACGAGGCGGCGCGTGTCGGGGCAGAGGGTGGTTTCCCAGAGCTGGTCGGGGTTCATTTCGCCGAGGCCTTTAAAGCGGGAGACGGTGATCTTGTTTTCCGAAACGCCTTCGTCGCGCAGTTTGGTCAGCGTCTGTTCCTTTTCGGCTTCATCCAGACAATAAACCTTGCGGGTGTGGCCACGCGCTTCCACATCAACCCGGAACAGTGGCGGTTGCGCGACGTGAATGTGGCCGCGCTCGACCAAGGCCGGGAAGTGCTTGAGGAAGAGGGTGAACAGCAGCACCTGAATATGACTACCATCCACGTCAGCGTCAGACATCACGATGATTCGGCCATAGCGCAGGCCGGAGACATCAACGCTGTCGATCTGGTCTATGCCGTGCGGGTCTACGCCGACCGCCACCGAGATGTCATGGACCTCGTTGTTCTGGAGCAGATGGCCGCGGTCTACTTCCCAGGTGTTCAGCACCTTGCCGCGCAGCGGCAGCACGGCCTGGGTTTCCTTGTCGCGGCCTTGCTTGGCTGAACCACCGGCGGAG
>CAYRBE010000056.1:0-11997 GCA_964422345.1 uncultured Dechloromonas sp. | reverse complement strand
CTTCCGCTCGCGAAAGTAGGTCACCGCCAGGCTCCCAATGCAAAACCCCCGTTACTCTCGTAACGGGGGTTTTATGCTTTGAGCGATCAAGAAAAATTCTGTTAAATCTTGGGCAGGTCTCAGCTTCGCCTATGTTAAAATCTTCGGTGGCGGGTCTCCCCGCATTGCAAGATGGTGAATCTGGTCAGGTCCGGAAGGAAGCAGCCACAGCCGTTTATTGCAAGTGCCGGGGGTCAGGCTCGCCACTTCTTCTTTTGTTTGGTCTGGGGCGCATGAGTTATCAAGTTCTTGCCCGTAAGTGGCGACCGCGTAATTTTTCGACGCTGATAGGCCAAGAGCACGTTGTTCGTGCTCTAACTCATGCTCTCTCTGAAAAGCGCCTGCATCATGCGTATCTTTTTACTGGCACACGTGGTGTCGGTAAAACAACGATCGCACGAATCTTAGCAAAATCACTCAATTGCGAATCCGGTGTTACTGCAACACCTTGTGGTACTTGCTCGGCATGCTTGGAAATAGATAGCGGTCGATTTGTTGATTTGTTAGAGGTTGATGCGGCTACGAATACCAAAGTCGACGAGATGCGTCAGCTTTTGGAGAATGCGGTATACGCGCCAACGCGCGGTCGTTACAAAGTATATGTGATCGATGAGGTTCATATGCTTTCCAACTCTGCGTTTAACGCAATGTTGAAGACTCTGGAGGAGCCACCGGAGCATGTAAAGTTTATTTTAGCGACGACTGACCCGCAGAAGATTCCTGTTACTGTTTTGTCTCGTTGTTTGCAATTTAATCTGAAGCAGATGCCCGCAGACACGATTACTGGGCACTTGGCTCACATTCTTCAGGCGGAGGGTGTGCCGTTTGAGTTGCCTGCTCTGGGGTTGATTGCTCGTTCAGCCGGGGGGAGTGTCCGTGATTCGTTGTCGTTGTTAGATCAGGCGATTGCTCACGGCGCCGGGCGCGTTGAAACGCAGCAAGTCCGCGGTATGCTGGGAACCGTTGATCAGGATTACTTGTTTGGTATTTTAGAGGCAATTAAAAACGGTGACGCTAGCAGCTTGTTGCAGATTGCTGGCGATATGGGGATGCGTAGCCTTTCATTTTCGGCCGCACTGCAAGATCTCAGTTTGCTTCTTACCCGGCTGCAAATAGCCCAGCTAATACCCTTGGCCATTGATGAGGATGAGTCAGAACGCGAACGTTTGCTTGCTTTGGCTGAGGCATTTAGTCCTCAATTCGTTCAGCTGGCTTACCAGGTTGCCAATATAGGACGTAAGGAGTTGGCTACTGCGCCGGATGAGTATGCCGGTTTCGTAATGACTTTGTTGCGTCTTCATGCCTTCCGCCCTAGTACGGTTGCTGATGTGGTGTCTGCAGTTCCGTCTCGTCCTCGCGTGGTGGTGGCTACGAAGCCTGTGGAGTCGGCGGTTGTTCAAGCGCAGCCATTGGTTGAGTTAGCGTCGTCCGTCGATGCTTCCCCATCCACGGAGACTCTGGATGATCCTTTGCAAGAAAAAGGCTCTCAGGATTGGCATCAGATTGTCACTAAGCTTAATCTTTCCGGGCTCGTACGGACGCTTGCTCAGCATTGCGAGCTAAGAAAGATGGACGGAGATGCTTGTTTGTTGCGTTTGGCGCCGGCGCATTCGCATTTACAGATGAAGCCTTCGCCAGAACGATTGCAACAAGCCTTGCGTGATTATTTTGCTCGCCCGATTGTCCTGAATATTGAGCTCGCAACACAAGATACTGATACGCCTGCAGTTGCTGCTGGGCGTGAAAAGCAAGATAGGCTTGATCAGGCTGTAGCTTCGATTGAGCAGGATTTATTCGTGCGTGACCTGATAGAGACGTGCGATGCGACACTGATCGATTCGTCTATTCAACCGATTGTGTAAAGGAGATATTTGTATGATGAAGGGTGGAATTGCTGGGCTGATGAAGCAGGCCCAAATGATGCAAGAGAACATGAAAAAGGGGCAGGCTGAACTTGCTAATGTTGAAGTTGAGGGTCAGTCCGGTGCTGGTATGGTCAAGGTGGTTGTAACTTGTTCCCATGATGTTCGCCGTGTAAGCATAGATCCGTCAGTGATGGACGATAAAGAAATGCTTGAAGATCTGATCGCGGCCGCAATGAATGATGCAATGCGGCGAGTTGAGTCGACGAGTCAGGAAAAAATGTCCGGCTTCACCTCTGGTTTGAATCTGCCTCCTGGCTTTAAATTGCCTTTCTAAGTGATTCCGACAGGTCTTGATGCTCTGATAGAGGCTTTGCGCTGCCTGCCTGGCGTTGGCCCAAAGTCTGCTCAGCGGATGGCCTATCATCTTTTGCAGAGTGATCGTCAGGGCGCTAAAGTACTGGGCGATTCTTTGTTGCATGCTTTGAACGCTATTCGTCACTGTCAGCGCTGTAATACCCTGACTGAATCAGAAATCTGTGAGCGTTGCCTTTCTCCGCACCGCGATCAAACCTTGTTGTGCGTGGTCGAGACACCCGTCGACATGAATATGATGGAACAGACGGCTGCGTATAAGGGGCTTTACTATGTCCTGATGGGCCGGATTTCTCCATTGGATGGTGTCGGTCCACGAGAATTGGGGCTGCAGCAATTGTTGGATCGAATTTTGGATGGCGTTGTGACAGAAGTGATTTTGGCGACAAATTTCACTAATGAGGGCGAAGCAACCGCCCATTACATCACAGCAATGCTTCGTTCAAAAGGTGTGAACCTTACCCGGATCGCTCGTGGCGTGCCGGTTGGAGGTGAGCTTGAGTATGTTGATAGCGGTACGCTGGCTCAAGCTCTTCGCGAGCGAAAGGTATGTCTGACGTGACAACGTCTTTTATCGTTGGTTGCGTTGAAGTATAATCTAGCGTTTATTTTTATTCCCATCTAATTCCTTTAGGGGTCAGCGTTATGAGCATTCAAGGAAAAATGGACTGTGGGCGGCGACGTTTGATCGTCGCAACCGCGGCCGTGGGCGGGGCTGGTGCGGTAGCCGCGCTTGTTCCGTTCGTCTCCAGCTTGCTTCCATCCGAGCGCGCAAAAGCAGCAGGCGCACCGGTAGAAGTCGATATTAGTAAGCTTGAGCCGGGTCAAATGATGACCGTCGAATGGCGCGGCAAGCCGGTGTGGTTGATCAATCGCACTAAAGAAATGCTGGATACGCTGCCTAAGCTAGCTGATTCTGTAGCTGATCCGAAGTCTGATAAAGATCAGCAGCCTGCCTATGCCAAGAATGATACTCGCTCGATTAAGCCAGAAATCATGGTTGTAGTAGGTATCTGTACTCACCTTGGTTGTTCTCCATCGTCTAAATTCAAAGCAGGCGCTGACGAGGGTATGGGCGGTGACTGGCTCGGTGGCTTCCTCGGTCCTTGCCCTGGCTCGACTTTTGACTTTGCCGGGCGTGTGTACAAAGCAAAGCCTGCACCAACCAACCTTGAAGTTCCGCCGCACGTGTATCTCTCCGATGCTCGTATTTTGATTGGCGAAGATAAGAAGGGGGCATAAAAATGGCTGGCGGAACTTTTGAAAAGTATAAGTCGGATGGCTCTATCGCGGGCAACGCACTGGAATGGGTTGATGCCCGTTTCCCTGCAACATCTTTGTGGAAAGGTCATCTTTCCGAGTACTACTGCCCAAAGAATTTCAATTTCTGGTATTTCTTTGGCTCACTCGCGTTACTGGTTCTGGTTATTCAGATTGTTACCGGTATCTTTCTGGTTATGCACTACAAACCAGATGCAGCCTTGAACGCAAGTGGTGTTCCGATCGCGTTTGCTTCTGTTGAGTACATCATGCGTGATGTGCCCGGTGGCTGGCTGATCCGTTACATGCACTCGACCGGTGCGTCAGCTTTCTTTATTGTGGTTTATCTACATATGTTCCGCGGCTTGCTCTACGGTTCTTATCGTAAGCCACGTGAGCTGACCTGGTTGTTTGGCGTCGGAATTTTTCTGGTGCTGATGGGTGAGGCTTTCTTCGGTTACTTGCTGCCTTGGGGCCAAATGTCCTTCTGGGGCGCGCAGGTTATTGTGAATCTGTTCGGTGCCATCCCGGTCATTGGTAACGATCTGTCGATTCTTATCCGCGGCGACTTCGTGGTGGGTGATGCGACGTTGAATCGTTTCTTCTCGTTCCACGTGATCGCCTTCCCGTTGGTTCTGGTTGGACTGGTTGCTGCTCACGTTTTGGCATTGCATGAAACGGGTTCAAATAACCCTGACGGTATCGAGATCAAGGCCAATAAGGACGAACATGGTATCCCGCGTGACGGCATTCCTTTCCATCCGTACTACACGGTAAAAGATATCGTCGGTGTTGTTGTGTTCCTGATGGTTTTCTCCGCGGTGATGTTCTTCGCACCGGAAGGTGGTGGTTACTTCCTGGAAACGCCGAACTTCTATCCGGCTGATCCTCTGAAAACACCGGACCATATTGCGCCAGTCTGGTATTTCACGCCTTACTATTCAATTCTTCGTGCTGTAGTCTGGAACTTCTTTGGTCTGGACGCGAAGTTCTGGGGTGTGGTTGCGATGGGTGCTTCGGTTGTGATCTTTGCGCTCCTGCCTTGGCTGGATCGTAGCCCGGTCAAATCGATTCGCTACCGCGGTCCGATTACTAAAGTCATGCTCACACTTTTCGTGATTTGTTTCTTCATCCTTGGCTATCTGGGTACGCTTTCTCCATCCCCGATGGGCGAACTGATTTCTCAGATCTGTTCAGTGTTCTATTTTGGCTTCTTCATTGCTATGCCGTGGTGGTCGCGAATGGACAAGTTCAAGCCGGTTCCTGACCGCGTGACGATGAAGTGAGGATGGAAAAAATGAAAAAATTTCTAATCGCATTGCTTTTCGCGCCGATGTTGGCGTTCGCGGGTGGTGCTAGCGTCCATCTTGATAAATGGCCGGGTTCTGTCGGTGACAAGCCTGCGCTGCAAAATGGTGCCAAGCTATTCGTTAACTACTGCTTGAACTGTCATGGCGCGTCTTATATGCGCTACAAAAACCTGATTGATCTTGGTTTGACTGAGCAGCAGGTGATCGACAATCTGATGTTCACCTCTGAAAAGATTGGTGGTCTGATGACTGTTGCTGCGCGTTCGGATGAGCAAAAGCTGTGGTTCGGTGCAACGCCACCAGATCTGACCATTATTGCCCGGGCTCGTGGTGCGCTAGGTAATGCTGGTGCAGGCGCTGATTGGCTCTACACCTATCTGCGTGGTTTCTATCGTGACGAGAACCGTCCGACCGGTTGGAACAATACGGTGTTTGAAAATGTTGGCATGCCGCACATCCTTTATGGTTTGCAAGGTCAGCAAGTGTTGAATAAATCAACACACAAGCTCGAATTGGCGGTTCCTGGTCAAATGGCACCGGCCGAATACGACAAAGCGGTTTCTGATCTAGTCGGCTTTATGGTCTGGATGGGTGAGCCGCAACAGGAATTCCGTCGTAAGCTGGGTTTATTTGTTCTGGCTTTCCTCGGATTGCTCTTTGTTCTGGCTTATTCGCTGAAGAAAGAATACTGGAAAGATATTCACTGATCGACTTTTGATCAGCTAACGGCATCGCGGGTTCAGCTTAGGCTAACCCCCGATGCCGAATCTCATTTTGAGGGTTACAACACATGATGAATCTCTATTCGGGCACAACCTGTCCTTTTAGTCATCGCTGCCGTATTGTCCTGTTTGAAAAGGGCATGGATTTTCAGGTGATTGACGTTGATTTGTTCAACAAGCCGGAAGAAATGGCTGCGATCAATCCACACAATCGCGTTCCGGTTCTGGTTGAGCGTGATCTGGTTTTGTTTGAGCCAAATATCATCAATGAATATATTGATGAGCGCTTTCCGCATCCGCAGTTGATGCCGGCTGACCCGATCATGCGTGCCCGTGCGCGTCAGTTGCTGGTCGGTATGGAGCGTGAAATCTTTTCATTCATGGAATTGATTGAAAAGAATGGCAAGACCGCGGATAAAGCGCGTCAGGAAATCAAGGCTCGTCTAACTGAGATTATTCCAATCTTCACCAAGCAGAAGTTTATGCTGGGTGATGAATTCTCTATGCTTGATGTCGCTATTGCCCCATTGCTGTGGCGTCTCGACCACTATGGTATTGATCTTGGCAAAAACTCTGCACCATTGATGAAGTACGCTGAGCGGATTTTTAGTCGTCAGGGCTTTATCGATGCGCTGACGCCGTCTGAAAAGGCAATGCGTAAGTAAGCATGGAACTGCCATCAACCAAACCTTATCTGTTGCGGGCAATCTGGGAGTGGTGCTGTGATAACGGCTTCACGCCTTACATTGCCGTGCAGGTGGATGTGCGTACCCGGGTGCCCCGCGAGTTTATTAAGGACGGTCAGATTGTCCTGAATATTGGCGCTGGCGCGACTGGGCAATTGCATATCGGAAATGATTTTATTGATTTCCAGGCAAGGTTTGGTGGTGTGGCACGCAAGATTTCGGTGCCGATCGAGCAGGTGTCGGCGATCTATTCCCGTGAAAACGGGGCCGGCATGGCATTTGATGTTAATCCTGAAGCCGAGCTGGGTGATGGTTCGGGAATCGACGCCATGTCCGATGATGCTCCCCCCGAACCGGAACCGCCCAAGCCGGAACCGACGCGTCCCAAGTTGCAGCGCATCAAATAGGCACGACTGCTACGGTGTACGCACCAAAAAAGGGCATTTCCATACTTGGAGTGCCCTTTTTCTTTTGTAAGTGATTGATTTTTATTGGTGGCATAGGTGTTGCTGTAGTTGTGGCTAAGTCGGAAGGAATGCTATGAAAAACGAAGTCAAATCTACTTGTTGCTACTGCGGTGTCGGCTGCGGTGTTCTTATTGAAACCCAGAATGGTGCCATTACCGGCGTTCGCGGCGATCCGGAGCATCCGGCTAACCGGGGTCGTTTGTGCACAAAGGGGGCAACGCTTCACCATACGGTTGATACGACTTATCGCTTGCAATATCCGGAACAAAGACCGGTTCGCGGGCAAGCTGGTGCGCAGGTTTCCTGGGATGTGGCGCTTGATGATGCAGCCAGCCGCTTTGCCGAGACGATACGTTTGCATGGCCCGGACTCGGTGGCCTTCTATATTTCCGGTCAATTGATGACCGAAGACTATTATGTTTTCAATAAGCTCGCCAAAGGGTTGATTGGGACCAATAACGTTGATACCAATTCCCGCCTGTGTATGTCCTCTGCGGTTGCAGGTTATAAACAGACGCTGGGTGCCGATGCGCCGCCGTGTTGTTACGAAGACATTGCTCAGGCTGAGGTGATCTTTATTTCAGGGGCGAATCCTGCAGTCGCTCATCCGATTATTTTCCGTTATATCGAAGATGCTCGCGAGGCGAATCCCAATCTAAAGATTATTGTGGCTGACCCGCGATTATCCGAGACGGCTGAAATTGCCGACTTGCATCTCGCCATCAAGCCGGGCAGTGATGTGGCCTTGTTTAACGGCATGCTGAATCTCATGATCAGCGAAGGCCTAGTTAATACAGATTATGTTGAAGCGCATACCGAAGGTTTTGCTGCTTTGGCCGAGATCGTTAAAGCTTATCCACCGGCTGTCGCGGCAGAGCTTTGCAGTATTGCTGAATCAGATTTGATTCAGGCTGCCCGGTGGTTTGCCCGCTCCAGTGCATCGCTTTCGATGTATTGCCAGGGGCTGAATCAGTCCGTGCATGGCACCCATAACAACGCTGGCATTATCCATTTGCACTTGGCTACTGGGCAGATCGGCAAGCCGGGAGCCGGGCCATTTTCGCTGACCGGGCAACCGAATGCTATGGGTGGACGTGAGGTGGGTGGATTGTCCAACCTGATGTCAGCTCACCGGGATATGGCTAATCCGGCGCATCGGGCCGAAATCGCCAAGCTTTGGGGGGTGCCTTCGGTGCCTAGCAAAGCGGGAAAGTCAGCGATTGATCTGTTCAAGAGCTTGAAGAGCGGTGAGATCAAGGCGGTGTGGATCGCCTGCACCAACCCGGCTCAGTCCTTGCCAAATCAAAATGCGGTACGTGAAGCTTTGAAGTCGGCTGAATATGTCGTTTTGCAGGAAGCTTACGGGAACACCGATACGGCGGATTATGCCGACTTGCTTTTGCCGGCCAGTGCCTGGGGCGAAAAATCTGGCACTGTGACTAATTCTGAGCGCCGTATCACGCGGGTGATGCCGGCTGTTGCCCCACCGGGTGAGGCTCGCCATGATTGGGAAATCGTCGTTGATTTTGCCCGCCGGCTGGGAAGCCACTTGGGGCAGGATGCGGCGCAAAGGCTATTCCCCTATACCGACACCGAAGCGATATTCAATGAACACCGCGAGACCACGCGCGGCCGTGATCTTGATATTGCCGGGCTGTCTTATGCCTTGCTCGAATCTGCCGGGCCGCAGCAGTGGCCCTATCCGGAAGGTGCTCAAGCTGGAAAGCAGCGTCTCTATGAAGATGGCGTGTTTCCGACGGCGAGTGGGCGGGCGCGTTTTGTTCCGATTCAGCATACGCCGACAGCAGATGTTGTTTCGGCAGCCTTTCCAATCAGCCTACTTTCGGGGCGTATGCGTGATCACTGGCATGGCATGAGCCGTACTGGGACGGTGCCACGTCTGTTTAATCTGGAAGATGAGCCGCTATTGGCGATGCATCCTTGCGATATGCGCCACCGTGGTTTGGAATCCGGCGATCTGGTGACCGTGAAAAATGCACGCGGTGAGATGGCTGTTCGTATTGCTGAACGTCCGGGGCTGAAGCGTGGCCGGGCCTGGATGCCGATGCACTGGGGTAGTCAGTTCATGAACTCGGCAGGGGTCAATGGTGTATCCAGTGAGGCGACTGATCCCTATTCGATGCAACCTGAGCTGAAGCATGCTGCGGTTCAGATTGAAAAGCTCAATCTGCCTTATCCTGTGGCTGTGCTGCGTAGCTGTGACAGTCAGGCTGAGGCGCTGGCTTTAATGCAGCAGGCGCGTGGATTGTTATCGCAATTTCCCTATGCAAGTTTGGGTCTGTTTGGCCGCACCCGACCCTTGGTGGTATTGCGGGCAGCAACGACAGCGCCAATCACTGAAGAATCGATTACTGCGCTGGACACCCTGTTTGGCATGCTGGGCGATGAAGGTGGGATTGTTTATGCCGATGCCACTCGTAATATCTCCAAGAAGGCAAAAACACTAGACGGGCGTTTAGTTGGCGTCCGATTGGCAGGTGAAGCGCTAGCGCAAATCTGGCTCAAGCAGGCTATGGCCGAAGATGAGCTTGATGCAGCGATGACGCGCTTTGCTTTGGCACCAACGGCCAAGCCGCCAAAGACATTGGTGGCGCGAAATATCATTTGCAAGTGCGCCGATATCAGTGATGTCCAGATTAAGCAGGCAATTGCCGGTGGTGCAGATCTGCCTGAGCTGCAGAATAAATTGAAATGTGGCACTTTCTGCGGCGGTTGTATCCCTGACATCAAGCGCTTAATGGCAGAATGTGCGACTACAGAAAAAGTGGCATCCTGACCACATCGAGAGAGACATGAGCTACGGACATTACATCAAGGAACTCGGGCGCGGCGCACATGGTTCGCGCAGCCTGTCACGCGAAGACGCGCAGCAACTTTATGCCGCCATGCTCGACGGTGGCGTACCGGATCTTGAACTCGGCGCAATCATCATCGCGCTTCGGGTCAAGGGCGAGTCGCTCGATGAAATGCTGGGTTTTTTCTCGGCCCTCAAAGCACGAGTCAATTATCTTGAGTTGCCAGAGGGGCGCGTCCGTCCGGTTATTTTGCCGAGTTACAACGGTGCGCGTAAGGAAGCCAATCTGACGCCCTTGCTGGCCTTGCTGCTTCAGCGCTTTGGTGTGCCGGTGGTAGTGCATGGCTTGCTTGAAGGTTTTGGCCGGGTCACGTCGGGGCAAGTGTTTCGTGAGCTTGGCGTGATGCCATCCGCTTCATCGGCTCAGGCTGAATCAGCCTTGAATGAACGTGGGCTGGTGTTTTTGCCTTTAAATGTTCTCTGTCCGGGGATTTATACCCTGCTTAATTTGCGCGGCAGAATGGGCGTACGCAACAGCGCCCACAGCTTGGTTAAATTGATCAATCCGTTTGAAGGTGACGCGGTCATGATGGCGGCGGCAACCCATCCCGATTTTATCGAGTTGATGCGCAATATCATGCTGGATTGCGAGCAGCGCGGCATACTGCTGCGCGGTACTGAGGGTGAGCCTTTTGCCAACCCCAAGCGGCGGCCGCGCCGTGAATACGTACATGCCGGGCAGGTTGAGATGCTGTTTGATGCCGAGCACGACAGCTTGCGGGCGCTGCCTGATCTACCAGATGCGATGGATGCGGCGAGCACCGCGCAATGGATAAAGGGCGTGCTCGACAAGCATATTCCCTTGCCGAAACCGATTGCGAATCAGCTTGCGTGCTGCCTCTATGCCAGCGGCTACGCTGAAGATTTGAATCAGGCCAAGGCGGTTGTTGCGGTTGAAACCAATTGCACCATGGTGGGTATCGCCTGATTCGATATCCTGCACCGGCTTGGTAGCCTACGCACCGGCATGGTGCGCGACTGCTACGGTGTACAAGGCAAAAACACATAAAATCATATATTTAGGCTCCTGGCACGCTGCTTGCAATAGTTAGTTCAGTACAGCGTAAAAACTGCCCAATAAAGGCAGATGAATGGCAAGCCAGCCATACGCTGATGTGAAATTGCACCTTCGGGTGCGTGCAACGTTGGAGCCTAATATGAGCAAGCCCCGTCTCGTCCTGATCGGTAACGGTATGGCCGGTGTCCGCACCGTCGAAGAGTTGTTGAAGATCAAGCCTGATCACTACGACATCACTATCTTTGGTGCAGAACCCCACCCAAACTACAACCGAATTCTGCTTTCCCCGGTACTGGCCGGCGAAATGACCATTCAGGAAATCGTGCTCAACGAGCTGGAGTGGTACAAAGAAAACAACATCAAACTGCACACCGGCAAGCAGATCACCAAGATTGATCGCGTTGCCCGTAAAGTCATTGCAGATGATGGTACGGAAGAACATTACGATCGTTTGCTGGTGGCTACTGGCTCGACACCTTTCATGTTGCCGATTCCGGGTAACAATCTGCCCGGTGTCATTGGCTATCGCGATATTAAAGATACCGATGAGATGATCGAAGCCGCCAGGTTGCACAAGCACGCGGTGGTGATTGGTGGCGGTCTGCTTGGCCTCGAAGCCGCCAACGGCCTGAAACTGCGCGGCATGGACGTGACTGTGGTGCACATTGGCCCTTGGTTGCTTGAGCGTCAGCTTGATGAAGTGGCCGGAAAGATGTTGCAGAAGTCGCTTGAAGACAAGGGGCTCAACTTCCTGCTCATGAAACAGACCGAAGCGCTGATACAAGGTGAATCCGGCCGTGTTGCCGCCATCCGTTTCAAGGATGGCATGCAGATTCCGGCTGATCTCGTCGTGATGGCTGCCGGTATTCGCCCGAACTACGCTTTGGCTGAGGCTTCAGGTATTTACTGTAATCGTGGCATCGTGGTGAACGACACCATGCAGACCTATGACCCGAAGGTTTACGCCGTCGGCGAATGCGTGACGCACCGTGGCATTGCCTACGGTCTGGTCGCCCCGTTGTTTGAGCAGGCCAAGGTTGCTGCCAACCATCTGGCGGGTTACGGCATCGGCCGCTACACCGGTTCGGTCACCTCGACCAAGCTGAAAGTCACCGGGATCGATCTGTTCTCGGCCGGTGACTACATGGGCGGCGAAGGCACCGAGGAAATTATCCTCAACGACCCTTATGGTGGCGTGTACAAGAAGCTGGTGATCCGCGACAACAAGTTGGTCGGTGGCGTCATGTACGGCGATACGGCGGATGGCCCGTGGTATTTCCAGTTGCTCAAGGATGGTCGTGATATTCACGATATTCGTGACTCGCTGATCTTCGGCCAGTCGCTGGTCGGTGACGTTGGCCATGCCGGTAACAGCAAGGCGGC